>NZ_RZQA01000020.1:0-18850 GCF_004022915.1 Mesorhizobium sp. M7A.F.Ca.US.006.04.2.1 | reverse complement strand
GGTAGGGCTCGGCATCCCGGCCCGAAAGCCAGCCTTTCGGCCCGAGAATCTCGCGCAGCGCGGTGGCGGGATCGGTCATTGATCTACCCGAGTTAGCTGAGGGCGTGCCGTCCGACACGTCCCGGATCGTTGCTTCCAATCAATGACCCAGCACCTGCGACAGGAATTGTCGAGTGCGCTCGTGGCGGGAAGAGGTGAAGAACTCGTCCGGAGGCGCTTCTTCGAGGATCTCGCCGCCGTCCATGAAAAGCACCCGGTCCGCCACGCGACGCGCAAAGCCCATCTCATGCGTCACGCAGATCATCGTCATGCCTTCCGAGGCAAGCGTGACCATGACGTCAAGCACTTCGGAAACCATTTCCGGATCGAGCGCCGAGGTCGGTTCGTCGAACAGCATGATCTGCGGCTGCATGCAAAGAGCGCGTGCAATGGCGACGCGCTGCTGCTGACCGCCGGACAATTGGCTGGGATATTTCATAGCCTGCTCGGGAATGCGCACCTTCTCCAGGTAGTGGCGGGCGGTTGCCTCGGCTTGCGCCCGCGGCTGCTTGCGCACGATCATCGGGGAGATCATGCAGTTCTCCAGCACCGTCATGTGCGGGAACAGGTTGAAGTGCTGGAACACCATGCCGACTTCACGCCTGATCTCGTCGATATTGCCGACATCGTCGTTGAGCTCGGTCCCGAGCACCGCGATGCGGCCGCCATTGTGCTGTTCGAGGCGGTTGATGCAGCGGATCATCGTCGATTTGCCGGAGCCGGAGGGTCCGCAGACGACGATTTTTTCGCCCCGTTGTACGGAAAGGTTTATCCCGCGCAGTGCTTGGAACGTGTCGTAGTATTTGTCGAGGTTTTCGATGCGGAGCGCCGGCTCACCGGTCGAATTGGTTGAGATCACCTGCACGCCTCCTTACCGTTCGCTGACCGACATGCGGCGCTCGAGAAAGGCGCCATAGCGGGACAGGCTGAAGACGAAGATGAAGTAGATGAAGGCGATGAAGGCATAGACTTCGACATAGGCGAAGCGCCATTCGCCGGTGCCATAGGCGGCATTGCCGGAAGCCAGGATCTCGAAGAAACCGACGATGACCACCAGCGAGGTCTCCTTGAACGAGATGACGAACTGGTTGATCGTGGCCGGCATCGCGTTGCGCATGGCCTGAGGCAGGAGGATGCGGCTGATGCGTTGCCAGTAGCGCATGCCGAGCGCCATGGCAGCCTCCTCCTGTCCTGTCGCAACGCCCTGCATGCCGCCTCTCACGATCTCAGCCTGATAGGCGGAGAAGAACAGAGCGGAGCCGAGGATCACGCGGTAAAGCTTATCGCCCTGCAGCCATTGCGGCAGCGCGAACGGCAGAACCACTGCAAAGGTGAAGAGGATCGATATCAGCGGAAGCGACCGGACCCCGTCGATGATGAGGCCGGTGGTCCGCGAAATCCAGGGCAGCTCCGACCGGCGCAGCAAGGCCAGGCAGATCGCCAAGGGGAAACCGATCAGGCAGGTGGTAACGAAGATGAACAGGGTCAGCGCCAGCCCGCCCCAGGCTTCCTCGCCGACATGGGCAAGGCCAAGCACGCCGCCTTTCATCAATACGTAGAAAAGGCCTGTTCCGGCTCCCCATACCAGCGCGATCCGGCGGCCCGTCCAGAACGCCGGGATACAGCTCAGCACCGTCATCACCACAACGGCGACGCAGGCCAGCGCCGAGCGCCATTGTTCCTCGTAGGGATAGAGGCCGAAGAAGATGATCCGCCATCTCGCTGCGATGACCGACCAGCAGGCTCCCGCTGCCGCCTGGCAGGCTTCCGGCCCGCCGCTGGTGGTGAAGACAGCCGAGAAAACCGCCCAATTCAGCAGCTTCCAGACCAGGAAGACCATGATCGTCAGACAGGCCAGCGACACCACCGCCTGAAGCGGCGTCGCGAAGAAGCGTCGCCTCAGATCCTCAAGCCTGCCGGGAGCGGGTGGAGCGACAATGACCATCTCCATCTCTCAGCCCCTCAGTTGATTGCCCTTGAGGGCAATTGCCTTGTTGATGCGGTTGAAGACGGCGGCAAGGCTGAGGTTGATGGCGAGGAAGCCTGCCATCAGGATGCCGATCGCTTCGAGTGTTTGCCCGGAATGGTTGATCGTCAGCGCCACAATCATGAAGAAGTCGGTGAAGCCCACGGCGATGCCCATCGTCGTCGCCTTCATCAGCCAGACATACTGATTGGCAAGGATCGGCAGCATGGCACGCAGCGCCAGCGGCAGCCGCACCAGCGTGAAGACCCGCCAGGGACTAAGGCCCAAGGAAAGGGCTGCCTCGACCTGGCCGGTGCCGACAGATTTGAAGCCTCCGCGCACGATCTCCGCAATGTAGGAGCCGCCATAGATGGCGATGGCGATGGCGAGGGTGGCGAACTCCGGAGGGATACGCAGGCCGCCTCTCAGATTGAGGCCTTGCAGGGCAGGGAAGTCCAGCAGCGGCGTATCCGGCAGACGTCCGAGAGCCAGAATGATGGTCGCGCAGGCCAGTGCCGCTGCGGCGGCGGCAAACTGGATGGTGCGCCGCTGGCCGATCGGCTGGGCAAGGAGCGACGTCCTGCCCAGCCAGGCCGGCAGCACGATGGCCGCGATCACAGCCATTGTGGCTGCGGCAAACGCGACACTGCCGACGTTCGGGAATGGGATGTAGAGTCCTCGGCTGGTGAGCAGGAAGCCCCAGGCTTCGTGCGCGCTGCGCGGCGTCGGCAGGTGCGTGATGATCGCATACCAGAAGAAAACCTGGAGGATCAGCGGAATGTTGCGAAAGATGTCCACATAGGTACGGCCGAGCAGCCGGGCCAAATCGTTCGAAGACGTCCGCGCCAGACCGACGATCGTTCCCACGATCGTCGCCAGTATCAGGCCGACGCTCCCCAGGAACAGCGTGTTGATGATGCCGATGAGGAAGTACCACCAATAGGGATCATTGGCCGTGGCGGGCAGCAGCGAGAAATTCACATCCCAACCCGTCGACTTGAACAGAAAGTCGAATCCGGAGGTGATCCCCTGATCAGCCAGGTTGCGGCGGGCGATCACGATGCCGGCAAGCACCATCGCGGCGATCGAGCCGACATAGAGGACCTGCAACAGCGCGTTGCGGACCTTTTGATTTCTCAGCAGGCTGACCATCCAAAGATCCTTGCCGAATTGTCGCCGACCCCGCCCGGCTGTGCCGGGCGGGGCCTGGAGCGGGTGAGTTAAGGACGGATCAGTCGATCACCAGCGGGAACAGGACACCGCCATTGTTCCAAAGGTTGGTCAACTCGCGGTCCATCTTGTAGGGCGAGTCCTTGCCGAGGTCGCGCTCGAAGATTTCGCCGTAATTGCCGACGTTCTTGATCACCTTGTAGGCCCAGTCATCATCGAGACCGAGACCCTTGCCCATGCCTGGCGTGACGCCGAGGAACTTGGCGACTTGCGGCGAGGTCGGCGTGGCCTTGACCTCGTCGACGTTCTTGGAGGTGATGCCTTCCTGCTCGGCGAAGATCAGCGTGCTCAGCGTCCAGTTGGCGATGTCAACCCAATTGTCGTCGCCTTGGCGCATGATCATGACTTCAGGCTCGACGGCGAGCACGTCGGGCAGGATGACATGGTCGTCGACCTTGCTCTTGGCGATGCGCGCAATGGCGAGCGTCGGGCCCCACTGCGCATAGAGATCGCAGCGTCCGGAGAAATAGGCCTGCTCGAGCTCCTCGGTCTTTTCGATGAGTACGGGTTCGAGCTTGATGCCAAGCTTGCCCGTATAGGCCGCGACCTGCTGTTCCTGCGACGTGCCGGCGGGAATGCAGATCGTGCCGCCGGCCGCATCCTTGAGCGACTTGAGGTTTAGCTCCTTGTGCGCCATCACCTTGGTCGTTCCGAGGTAATAGGACATGGAAAATTGCAGCCCGAGCTCGGTGTCGCGGCTGAGCGTGCCGCCCGACGCCTTGATGATGATGTCGACATCGCCCGATTGCAGGGACGGCCAGCGCTGCGCCCAGCTGATCGGAACGACCTTCAGTTTTGCCGGGTCGCCGAGCACGGCCGTGGCCACCGCCCGGCAGAGATCGATGTCCATGCCCTTCCAGTTGCCCTTGTCGTCAACTTCGGCGAAGCCGAGGTAAGACCCGTCATGGCCGGTGCAGTTGAGCACGCCGCGCGCCTTGACGGCTTCCAGCGTCTTGCCGCCGGCGGCTTCTGCCGGCGCTGCAAAATGCACAAGTCCAAGGGCCATGGCTGCGGCCCCCCATTTCATCGTCTTCATGTTCCGTCTCCACTGTTGAGGTTGTTTGGTTTCTTGTTGTTGGAGGCCCAAAAGTTCTTTTTCGGAGCTCTGTCTCAAAGCCGCTCCTAATCGGAAAGCGGGGTCGGTTTCGGCACGGAGGAAATCTTCAGATCGCTGCCCCAGTCCTGCTGGGCGAGCCATCGATGAAGGGCGGCGACCGCCTTCACGCGCAGGTGCCCGCGCGGGACGATCAGGTAGAACCCAGGAACTTCTTCCGGCCGCATATCGGCAAGGGCGTCGCGCCCGACCGGCGCGACCAGCGCGCCCGACCTCAAATCTTCCTCGGCGTCGATGACGGAGACGAGACCGACGCCGATGCCTTGCAGGGTTGCACGGCGCATGGTCGCGGCATCGTCGAAGCTGATGCTTCGGTTGCCGTCCGTCTGCTCGATGGCAAGGTGGCGTAAAATGTCTGGCCAAAGGCGCTTCGACTTGACGGTGTCCAGCAACGTGAACAACGTCAGGTCCTGCGCCGACTTGATGCTCTCGCCGATGGCCGGAGTGCAGCAGATGACCTTCGGATCAGGCACCAGCAGTATGGTCTCGTAGTCCGGCCAATTGCCGTAGCCCCACTGGACGGTCATATCGATGTCGTCGCGTCCGAAATCGGGCAGATCGACCATCGTCGTCAGGCGCAGATCCGCACCGGGCAATATCTCCCGGAACAGAGATAGGCGAGGCAGCAAATAGTGGGTCGCGAAATAGGGGCTCGCATTCAGGTTGATGCGGTCCCGGTAATTCGACTTGGTGACGCGGCGAACACCTTCGGAAAATTCATCGAACCCAGCTTTGACATAGTGCGAGAGAAGGATGGCAGACTCGGTCAATTCGACCGACCGCCCCTTGCGTTCGAACAGTGTCACCTGAAGCGTGTCCTCCAGTAGCTTGATCTGCTGTCCGACGGCCTGCGGCGTGACCAGCAATTCATCCGCCGCCTGCCGAAAGCTCTTGTGCTGCGCGACGGCGTGGAAGACGCGAAGCGCATTCAGCGAGGGAAGGCGAAGCTTGCCGGTCATCGTCTATTCCACCTCCTTTCGCTTGCGTTCCTGTTGGACAATTCAGCGCCGCCGGCGCCGCGAAAATAGCTCAGGCGTATATATAACCACCTGAAACAATTACATTTTCTCCCGTCATGTAGGTATTCTTGGGGCCGCCGGTCATGAGAACCCACTCGGCAATCTCCGCAGGCTCGGCGCCACGACCCAGCGGGCTCGCCTTGGCCAGTTCCTCGAGGAAGCCGAGGGCCTTGGCCCGCTCCGTGGCCATGCCTGCGGGGGCCACCGAATTGACCAGGATCCCGTGTTTTGCGACGTCATGGGCAAAGGAGCGCGTCAGGCTGACCACGGCGGCCTTGGTTGCCGCATAGTGGGCGTTCTGCGGATGCGCCTTGAAGGCATCGACAGAGGTCAGGTTGACGATCCGGCCACGCACATGGCTCTTCGGCTCCTGCGATTGCATGTGGCGAACGGCTGCCACCATCATGTGATAAGTGCCCTTGATGTTGATGCCGTTGGAGGCATCCCAATCGGCGTCGCTGATCTCGAGGAGCGGGCGGCGAGGGTAGATCGCGGCGCAATTGATCAGCGTGTCGATACGCCCGAGCTTCGAAACGATGGCGTCGAAGGCGGCTTGGCACTGAGGGCCGACCTGGATGTCGCACAGGGCGGTCGCTGTCGGCAGGCCGTTGGCCTTTGCCGGGGCGAGAGCGGCTTCGGCGGCGTCCTGGTTGATGTCGATGATGCCGATCTTTGCAGCCCCGGCCTCTACAGCCATCCTGGCCAAAAGCGCGCCGAGGCCAGCGCCGCCGCCTACGATCAGAACGGAAAGATCCTTCATTCCAGTTTTTCCTTACTTGGTGCCGCTTGGCGAGGTTGGCCATGTCGGCATGATGTCGAAACGGGTAACGTCGGCCCATGCGGGCAGGCCGAGTACCGCGACCACCATTCTGGCCACGTCATCCGGCTGCACCACTTTGCTGGCGTACATGGCCGCGCGCGCCTTTGCGTCGAGGATGTCCTGGTAGAGCTGCGTCTCGACACGGCCGGCGACGATCTCGGTGACACGGACGCCTGATGGGGAGAGGTCGGCGCGCAACGCGGCGGCAAAGCCTGATATCGCCGCCTTGGTGGCCGAATAGACGGCAATGTTGGAATATGCCGCGTGGCCCGCGGTGGAGCCGGTGAACAGGATGTGGCCAGCCTGCCGCTCGCGCATCTGCCGAACGACGAGGCGGGTAAGCAGGATTGCCGCGCTGAGGTTGACCTCCAGCGTGGTGTCGATGTCGGAGATTTTCATGTCGGCGAAATTGCCCAACGGTGGCATGATCCCGGCATTGTTGATCAGCACGTCGATGGTCAGATCCGCCAGAACAGCTTCCAGCGCCTCGCGATCGGTCACGTCGACGGCGATGGGCACGATGCCGGATCGCTCGGCCTGCAACGCCTTGAGCGCGGCCTGGCTGCGCCCGACCGCATAGACATCGTAGCCGGCGTCGCTCAGTGCGATCGCCATGGCCCGCCCTATGCCGCTTGTTGCACCTGTGATGAAGGCTGTCGTCACGTTGGCTTCCCTGATTGCCTGATTCAGTCTGCGGCCTGGGCCGATGCCGCAAAACCAAGAAAACCAGCAAAAAGGAAAGATAAACTTTCGAATTCTCTTCTCCCGCCCGAAACCTGGACAGGTGGTGACCTCGGCGCCGAGGCTGAAAACCGAAGGAAACGACGGGAAAACGATGTTCTCAGCCTGTGGGAAACGGTTCAGGTCAGCTGGCGGAGCAAAAACATGGCTTTCGCAATACGTGGCTAATTTGAGTGAGTGCGAATGCCTGGGTGATCGAAGCCGGGGCCTATCCGCCGGTCGAAACAGGTCTTTTCATATCGGTAAAGAGCGAGGCCGCAGCCGCCTGCTGCTCTGCCTCTGTCGCCGCGACGCCCGAAGCCCGTGCCAAAGCGCGCACACGCCCGAGGCTGTTGTGCAGATGCTTGCGCATGGCCTGGCGAGCGGCACGACCGTCCTGCCTTTCGATGGCATCCACGATGGTTTTGTGCTCGTTGTGAATGCGTGCGTAATAGCTGTCCTTGAGCGCCGGCGTGACCACGTAGCCCAGTTGAAAGCGTGGAACGATCATCGGCCTGAGATAGCTCAGGAAGCCGTGGATGAATTCGTTGCGCGCGGCTTTGGCGATCGCCAGATGGAAATCATAGTCGTAGTGGATCTGGACGACAGCGGGATCCGCTTGCTGGGCGTCGACCTGTTCCATCAGGGCTCGGATTCCACTCGCCTCCGCATCGGTGCGCCGTTCCGCGCATAGCCCGGCGGACTCCACCTCGACACTCAATCTCAGTTCGAGCAGGGCAATGGTTTCCGGCAAGGTCCTCAGCGCCTCGTCCGGTATCGAGAAATTGCGCGGCGCCGGCGTTTCGCTGACGAACATGCCGCGGCCCTGCTGCGGCACCACCATCCCTTCGGAGCGCAATCGCGCCACCGCTTCCCGCACCACCGTCCGGCTGACGTCGTACTCGGCACAAAGCTCCGCCTCGGTCGGCAATTGCGCGCCGGGAAGCAGAGATCCGGAACGGATCTTTTCGGACAGACTCTCCGCCACGACAGTGGAAAGCGGTTTGCGCTTCGTCATCAGTCTCCCCTTAGCCAGATTCGCGATGATGCCCGAACCGGCAAGGCCATTCAAACCGCCGCGGTGACGATCAGCTCGACCAGCATTCCAGGCTTGGCCATCCGTCCTTCGCCGGAAGAGCGCGCGGGTGCATGCTCCTTCGGCATCCATCCGTCCCAGACCGTGTTGACCTCGTCGAAATCCCTGATGTCGTCCAGCCACATCTGCACGTGAAGGATGCGTGTCTTGTCCGTACCGGCCTTGGCAAGCAGGACGTCGACCTTGCCAAGCGCCTCGCGCATCTGGTCGGCTGCGGACTGACCCGGCTTTGCGACCTGGCCGGTGAGGTAGAGGGTGCCATTGTGGATGACCCCGTGGTGGATGCGGGTGTCGAAGTCGAAGCGCTTGATGTCACTCATTGGATTGTCCTTGTCAGATTTCCGGCCTCCGCCGGATGGGTCAGATTTCCGGCCTCCGCCGGATGGGGTCAGATTGCCGGCGTCTGGCGGATGGGGTTTCCCTGCAGATATTGTGCGTAGGGCGCCTGAACGAGCCAGCCGGCGTCGACGGGCAGGGTGACGCCGGTTATCGATGCGGCCCGGTCGGAGCAGAGGAACAGTGCGGCCTCGGCAACGTCGCGCGGCTCGACGAAGCGGCGCAGCGCGGTGGTCGCCTGGATGGCTTCGGGGTTGCGCTCACCCTTGGCGATCCTGGCTTTCAGCCCGTCCGAAAGCGTGTAGCCGGGTGCCACCGCATTGACGCGTACGCCGTGCGGACCGAGCTCGGCGGCCAGGATCTGGGTCAAGGCCAGGACGGCATGCTTTCCGGGCGTGTAGGCGGGCAGGGACAGCGGCGCGAAGGAGGCAAGCGAGCCGACGTTCAGGATCGCGCCTCGCCCGGCAGCCGACATCAGCCGACCGAACACCTGGCAACCCAGCAAGGTGCCGCGATAGTTCACTCGCCACATCCTCTCGTCTTCGTCCAGATCCTGGTCGAGGACGTGCTTGCCACTCTGCAGGATGCCGGCGCAGTTGACGACGACGTGCGGGGTACCGAACGCGTCGCTGACGGCCTGCGCCAGCGCTTCCACCGAGCCGGATTCGGCGACATCGGTCTGGACAAACAGCGCGCGCGGTGCGCCGACCGCCGCGCAGGCGCCAACCGCCTCATCGCCCCGTGCCGCATCCCTGCCGGCGACCACCAGATGGTAGCCGTCCTCGGCGAAGCGCAGCGCTATCGCGCGTCCGATGCCGGAAGTGCCGCCGATGACGACGGCCGTCAATGTCTCAGCCATTGCCGCGACCTTTGCCTTCGATGTCGAAGAATTCGGACATGGCCCGGACCTGGAAATCCATCATCGGGCGCCCCGGCTGAATGCGGCAGCCAATCTCTTTCGCCGCCTTTAGCAGGGGGGTCTCGGCGGGCTCCATGATGATGTCGACGACCGTCATGTCCGGGGTCAGCCGGCTCACATCCAGCGGCAGCGGGTCGCCGGCGTGCATGCCGACCGGCGTGGCGTTGATCGCCATATGCATGCCGGAAGGCTCGGCCTCTCCAACCTGGATGCGGCATTTCGGGAAGACCTGCGCGACCAGCGCCGCCAGTTTTTCGGCGCGACCGGTATCGATGTCGGCCAAGCGGATTTCCTCGGCACCGGCTTCGGCAAGACAATAGGCCAGGGACGCGCCGGCGCCGCCGGCGCCGACCTGAAGGATGCGGCGGCCGGCAATCTCATGTCCGCCTGCCTTGAGGCCATCGATAAAGCCGACGCCGTCGAAATTGTCGGCGTACCAGCTGCCATCGGGCAGCCGGCGCACGGAATTGGCGCTCTGCACCCTCGCGGCGCGGTCGTGAGCGGCGGTGCATTTGTGATAGACCGCAACCTTGTACGGCACCGAGATGATCACGCCCCTGATATTCTCGGCTGCCGTAATGCCGGCCCAGAAGGCCTCGAAATCCTCCGGGCGGCAGCTCAAGGGCACCATGAGGCTGTCGAGGCCCTTCTGCTCGAAGATCTCGTTGAATATGCCGGGGCTCTTGGCATGGGCCACGGGATGGGCCAGCATCACGAAGATCTCGGCCTTGCCGGTTCCGCGCATCGGTTTTACTCCTTTTCTTTTGACAGTTCGTGGCCGCTGAGGATCTCCAGCGCCTGGACGAGGGACGAGTGGTCGGCCTCCGCGCCGCCTGGTCGGGCTGAGCAGGCGCTCATCAGTTGTTGCGCCATCGCGGTGTTCGGCAGCGAGACGCCAAGCGCGCGGGCGCTTTCGAGCGCGAGGTTGAGATCCTTCTGGTGAAGCCGCATGCGAAAGCCCGGGGCGAAGGTCCGGGCGATCATGCGCTCGCCATGCACCTCCAGCACGCGGGACGAGGCAAAGCCGCCCATCAGCGCGGCGCGCACCTTTGCCGGGTCGCAACCGGCCTTGCTGGCAAAGACGAGCGCTTCCGCCACGGCCTCTATGTTGAGCGCGACGATGATCTGATTTGCGATCTTGCAGGTCTGGCCGGCGCCATTGTGCTCGCCGATCAAGGTGATGTTCTTGCCCAGCGTCCGAAAGATCGGCAGCGCGCGCTCGAACTCTGCGGTCGGCCCGCCGACCATGATGGTGAGGCTCGCCGCCTTGGCGCCGACCTCACCGCCCGAGACCGGGGCGTCGAGGTAGCCGGCTCCCGCTTGCCGCAGTTTCGCTGCGAATTCCGCAGTGGCGATAGGGCTGATCGAGCTCATGTCGATGACCAGCTTATCGGCCGACAGCCCCTCCAGGACGCCGTTTCCTCCAAGCAGGACACGCTCCACATCTGGCGTGTCGGGCAGCATGGTCACGATGATCTCGGACATCCGCGCCACATCGCCAGGAGAGGCGACGACCGATGCCCTAAGGTCCTTCGGCAGAGGGGAGCGGTTCAGGACCGTGAAGATCTCATGTCCCGCGTCGACGAGATGGTGCGCCATCGGTGCTCCCATCACACCGAGCCCGATGAACCCGATCTTCATTCTTGAACCCCTGTACGAAGGTTGGTGCGTATTACATCTTGCAGCAAATTATTGCCGTATGATATAGGACATCATACAAATTTCAACGTCCTTTCGCTCATCGGAGACCGACCGCAAAATGCAAGAGCGCCTCAACACGCTGAAGGCTGCCGTATCGGCCGGCCGGGCCCATATCGGCATCTGGTGCTCGCTGGCTTCGGCCCTGACGACGGAAATTGTCGCGGGCTCCGGCTGGCTGCTGATCGATGGCGAGCATAGCCCCAACCATCTGCGCAGCATCATGGCCCAGTTGCAGGTCATGGGCGGCTTCGACAGCGAGGCCGTCGTCAGGCTGCCTTCCGACGATCCCAATCTGATCAAGCAGGCCCTGGATATCGGTGCGCGCAGCCTGACGATCCCCAATGTGCGGACGGCCGATCAGGCCCGCGCCATTGTCGCGGCTATGACATATGCGCCTGGTGGATTTCGCGGCTTCTCGGTCGGTCACCGTGCCAACGGCTTCGGTCGCATCGCCGGTTACCACGCCAAGGCGCGTGAGCAGCAGCTTCTCGCGGTACAGATCGAGGATGAATTGGGCGTCGCCAATGCCGCGGAAATTGCGGCAGTGGACGGCGTCGACGTTCTCTTCGTCGGGCCCGGCGACCTTTCCACCAATATGGGTGCGATGGGCAATCCCGGGGCCGCACACGTTCAAGAAGCGATCGCCTCGGTGCGCAAGGCGGCAACGGCGGCAGGCAAGGCCAGCGGGATCCTGGCTCCCGCAAAGACCGATGCCGACCGCTACATCGCCGACGGCTTCACCATGGTTGCCGTTGGTTCCGACCTCGGCCTGCTGGCGCGGGGCTCGGATGCCTTGGTCGCTTCGTTCACTCAGTAGACCGGAGATACAGCCATGCCGATCCCCCGGTACAAAGCGCCGTCACGCACCGCCTACGACATCGTCATCGTCGGCGGCGCCGTCATCGGTTCGTCCACGGCCTACTGGCTGAGCCAGGCGCTGGGCAGCGGCGCCTCGATCCTCGTGGTCGAACGCGACTCGAGCTACGAATTCTCGTCGACGGCGCTCTCCACCAGTGCGATCCGGCAGCAATATTCCAATCCGATCAATGTGAAGATCAGCCAGTTCGGCATCGAGATCATCCGCGGATTTCAGGAGCGTATGGCACCTTTCTACAAGGACGAACCGGCGCCCGACCTCGGCTTCAAGGAGCATGGGTATCTTTACTGCTGTTCACCCGACGGCGTCAAAGCGGCCCGCGAGCGCGTCGATCTGCAACGCAGTTTTGGGGCCCACACGGTGTTTCTTGAGCCGGGCCCGCTGAAGGATCGCTTCCCCTGGCTCAATGTGGAGGATCTCGGTGGCGGTTCCTGGGGGGCCAGGGAAGAGGGCTGGTTCGATTCCGTGGGGCTGATGAACGGTTTCCGCCGCGCAGCCCGCGCCAGCGGCGTCGAGTATATCGACAATGCCGTGACAGGGCTGGATATCGCCGATGGGCGGGTCATCTCGGTGCGCCTCGCGACCGGACAGACGGTTGCCTGCGGAACATTGGTCAACGCCGCGGGCCCGCGCGCTCAGCAGGTGGCCGCCATGGCCGGCCTGTCGATCCCGGTCGCGCCCTACAAGCGCTACAGCTTCGTCTTCGCCAGCGCCAACCCGATCCCCGGCCGGATGCCCAATGTCATCGACCTTTCCGGAACATTCGTGCGTCCCGAAGGCGAGCTTTTTCTCACCGGCAACACGCCGCAAGGCGACGGACCGGCCGGCTACGACGACTTTGAAATGCACCATGAAGAGTTCGACGACTACATCTGGCCGGCACTCTGGCACCGCATTCCGTCTTTCGACGCACTCAAGGTCCAGACCAGTTGGACCGGCCACTACGAGTACAACATGCTCGACCACAACGGCATCGTCGGCTTCCACCCGCAGGTGACCAATTTCATGTTTGCCAACGGCTTCTCGGGGCACGGGCTGCAACAGTCGCCAGCCGTGGGCCGGGCCGTTTCAGAACTTATCGTTCACGGGGCTTTCCAGACGCTCGATCTTTCGCCGTTCTGTTACGAGCGCATAGATCGCAACGAGCCGTTTCTCGAGGAAGCAGTGATCTAAAGCGAGACGATCGGTCACCCATTTTATCTCGGGCATTCAGCGTCCAATGAAATTGGATCTTAGTCAGAGACGTCGTGAAAACTACTCGCTTCTCGCCGGCCTTGTTTCCAACGACTGACGAGTAGCCACTCGACCGTCAGTGACAATTGGTTTGGGATCGCTCTATCTTAGCAGGGGCGTCACGAACCCACGGTCGATCGATTTGGTTGCGGCGCTGCCAGATCTCGGCCAGAGGAGGCCTCGTGACGCATGAGAAAACGCTCTATGGCGCGGATGATCGCGATCAACAGCAGATTGATCACAAGGTAGAGCACGCCGGCAATGGCGAAGATCTCGAAGATTGCGAAGGTCTGGCTCATCAGCCGCTTGGCGTAGCCGGTGATTTCGAGCACCGTGATCGTCGAGGCAAGGCTGGTCCCCTTGACGACCAGGATGAGCTCATTGCCATAGGCCGGCAGCGCCTGGCGGATGGCGAGCGGAAACTCGATGCGCCGGAACCGCAGCATGCGCGACATGCCGCATGCCTGCGCCGCTTCGACGAGGCCAACCGGAACCGACATCAATCCGCCGCGCAGGATCTCCGACGTGTAGGCAGCCGTGTTCAGCGCAAGCGCCAGCACGGCGCAGCGCGCGCCGTCGCTGATCAACCACCACAGAGCTGCGTTGTCCTTGATCAGGGAAAGTTGGCCAAGCCCGTAATAGAACAGGAAAATCTGCACCAGCAGTGGCGTCCCGCGAAAGACATTGGAATAATATTTGGCAAAGCCTGACAGGAAGCGGTTCGACGACAGCCGCATCAGCGCCAAACCGAGGCCCAGATTGAAGCCGATCAGCACCGAGACGAACGTTAGTGCCGCTGTGACCCACAGGCCCTTGAGCAGGACGGGAACCGCTAGCTGGATGAGATCCATCATAACTACTTTCTCGTCCTCACCCTGAGTAGGCGTTCGATGGCGTCGAACCCGGCCTGGCTGACGAGCGTAATGGCCAGATAAACCACAGCCGCGATCAGGTAGAAGATGAACGGGTGGCGGGTGGAATTGGCGCCAATGAAAGAAATGCGCATCAGCTCCTGAAGGCCGACCACCGAGACCAGGGCCGTGTCCTTGATCGTGGTCTGCCAGACGTTGTTGATTCCGGGAACCGCGATGCGCAGCATCTGCGGCGCGATGATGCGGCGAAAGATCCGGCCGCCCGATAGCCCGAGCGCGCGCGCGGCCTCGATATGCCCATTGGGGATCGCGCCCAGGGCCCCGCGCACGACCTCGGTCGAATAGGCGCCGGAGATCGCGCCGATGGCGATGACCGCGATGACGAACGCATAGCCGCTCTCCGCGACCCCGGCATAGCCGAAAGCGGTCACGACCTTGGTCACGAATTCAACCGAACTGAAAAACAGGAGGTAGATGATGAGCAGCTCGGGCACGCCGCGCACCAGCGAGGTATAGGCATCAACGAGCAGCGAGAGCGGAAATATCCGGGCCCATTTGATCAAGCCGCAGACAATGCCGATCACCAGCCCGGCCGCCATGCTGACGAGACCCACCAGGATCGTTATCGACGCGCCACGCAGGATGGCGGTCACCCAACCCGCTTCCCAAACCTGCCAGAGACCGAATTCCATCTGAGTTGCCCTAGTCTTGTCGTGCCAATGAAGTGCATGCGCCCGGAGATCCGGGCGCATGCGAGGGTTCCAAGGCGTTATTTGCAGGGCCGGGAAATGTCCGTCTTGAACCATTTCTGGCTTGCCTTGCCGACCGAGCCGTCCGCGATCAGCTCGCAAAGCGCCTTGTCGATCTTGGCCTTGAGTTCGGTGTTGTCCTGCGCGATGCCGACGCCGATGCCTTCGCCAAGCGTCGGGTCGTATGTGCTCTTGATCTCAACACCGACCAGTTGGAAGTTCTTGCCGTCAGGCTTGTCCAGAAAATCCTGCAAGGCGGATTGATCGGCGAAAGCCGTGTCGATACGGCCGCTCGCCAGGTCGATCTGCATCTGGTCAAGCGTGTCGTAGGTTTTCAGGTCGGCATTCGGTGCACGCTTCTCGAGGAAATGCGCGTGGGTCGTGCCAGCCTGCACGCCGACCTTCTTGCCGTCGAGCGACTTCAGCAGCGTGTCGACGTCGGTGATCGCGGCCAGATCAGAACCCTTGGCCGCGACGAACATGTTGGCCAGTTCGGCATAGCCGACGCTGAAATTGATCTCCTTCTTGCGATCGGCGGTGATCGACATGCCCGAGATGATGACGTCGAAGCGCTTGGCCTTCAGCGCCGGGATCAACCCGTCGAACGCCTGCACGACAAAATGGCAGGTCACCGCGAGTTTGGTGCACAGCAACGCGCCGACATCGGCGTCGAAACCGGTGACGTTGCCACTGGCGTCGGACATGCTCCATGGCGGGTAGGCGCCTTCCGTTCCGATGGACAACTCGCCTTCGGCCGCCAATGCGTTTCCCATGCTTCCCGCGAGACATGCGAGCAGCGTCAAGACTTTCAGCTTCATATCAGTTCCCCTTGTTGTTGGTCTTCATTGCCGTTGTCCGGTGCGAACCGGACGCTTCGAGGATGCTTCCCTCACAGTGTCCGAGCCAGGAATTGGCGCAGACGCTCCGAGCGCGGGTTGCCGAACAGCTCCGCGGGCGCACCCTCTTCCTCCACCTTTCCCTGGTGGAGAAACAGAACCTTGTGGGAGACCTCGCGCGCGAACTGCATCTCGTGCGTTACGAGGATCATGGTGTTGCCTTCCTCCGCCAGTTGACGGATCACGCGCAGCACCTCGCCGACCAACTCGGGATCGAGCGCCGATGTCGGTTCGTCGAAGAGGATGACTTTGGGACGCATCGCGAGCGTTCGGGCGATCGCGGCGCGTTGCTGCTGGCCGCCTGATAACTGGCCCGGATAATGAGCGTGCTTGTCGGCGAGCCCGACCTTCTTCAACAAGGCGTGCGCATGTTCGATGGCCTTCTCGCGGGGCTCCTTCAAGACGTGCCGGGGCGCTTCGATGATGTTCTCCGCCACCGTCATGTGCGGCCACAGATTGAAGTTCTGGAACACCATGCCGACGCGGGCGCGGATGCGTTCGACCTGCGCCATGTCGGCTGGCCCAAGACGGCCGCTCGACAGCGGCTTCATCTTGATCACCTCGCCATCGATGGCGACCTTGCCGCCATCCGGCTGCTCCAGAAGATTGATGCAACGCAGGAACGTGCTCTTGCCCGAGCCCGACGAGCCGATCATGGAAATGACCTCACCGGCATGGGCGGTGAGATTGACGCCCTTCAACACCAAAAGCGAGCCGAAGCTCTTGTGAAGCTCGTCGATCTGCACGGCCGGCGTGGTGATCTTTGCCTTGTCAGCGGGCGCCGGATCGGCCGCGACGGCAGGAAGGGTTGGCGGCGTCTGTTCGCTGCTGGTGTCCTGGGTTATCTCGACGGCTCGCAGGTCCGCCAGCGCACGATCGAAATAGCGCAGGCTGCTGGACAGGCAGGTGCGTTGCCAGTCTGGGTCATCCGGGATGAAGGCGCAACGCAGAGCGTCGCGGATCCGCTTGCCCAACGGCGAATCGAGCTTGCCGAACAGATGCAGCCAGTTGTCGGCCTGGACCGCTTCCATGACAGCCGGCCCGTCCAACGTGCCGCATTCAACGACAAGCGGCAGCACGCGCGCGTTCGGCATTGCCTTGCGGACGGCATCGGAGACATAGCCGGTCGCCGTTGCCGTGATGCCGGTATCGGTCTTGGCGCCCTGGCCTGTCAGGACTGTCGCCAGCGCCGGCCCGAAGATGGATTTGCCCCAGGCAAGGCCGTCATGCTCGGAACTCGCCACAGAAAGCAGAGCCGGATAACCGTAAGGCCCGGCGCCGGTATGCAGGTCGAAGACGATGGCCTGGCGCGCCGCGCCGGCAAAGGTCTTCAGAATTTCGTTCAAGGTGCGGTTCGACCAGACCGGGCCGCCACCGCCGTAGAACATGCCGTCGGCGAACTCATACTGGCCGGCTTCGACGATCGCCGCCAGCCCGGCATGCCCAAGCCTTTTGCGCGCCACGGCGAGCTTCTCGTCGGCCGCTATGCGGTCCGGTCCCTCCCACTCGCGATACGCCATGGCGTCGTGCAGGCCGGCATAACCGTTGTTGACGGGAGCACTTGAAGACCAGTCGATGAAGTTGCGGTTGAGGTCGACATTGTCCTCGTTGACGCGCCGCGACCAAGCCGTACCCCAGGGATTGATGAGGTGAATGGCAAGGATGGCTGTGTCGCCGGGCAGGCGCCGCAGGTGCTTCTGGCCGAGCCAGGCGGTCTGGCAAGTCGAGCCGAACGGGCCCTCGACACCATGCGTACCGGAGATGAGCACGATCAGCTTGCGCGCATCGCGGCGGCCAAGCAGCGCCACATCCGTCGCCAGCGTCTCGCCATCCGGGCCGTTCAGCGGATGAACATATTCAGACAGTTCCGCGCCGGCCCGCTCGGCGGCTTCGCGAAATCTCCTGCGAAGGACGGCGAAATCACGGGCATAGGCGGGGGCTGGCTCATCATGGCGCATGGTCGATCCCACCGGATCGCTGGCGGTTGCGGTCAATCCGTTCATTCCCTGTCGTTCCACCGTGGGGCTATTCATCGTTGTGATCGCTCGTGTTCTGAGGTGGCAATCGGCGCTCATTGCCGGAAAGGAGCGGCCTGGAGGACCGGACAAACCAGGCGTCGGAGGGAAGCACCTTGTCGGGGTTCATGATCGACTGATCGTCCAGCGCTCGTTTCACCCGCTCCATCACGGCGAGCTTCGTCGGGTCAACCGTCGCCAGCAGCGAATGGATGCGCTTGGACCCAACACCGTGCTCGGCGGAAAAAGAACCGCCAATCTCCCGCAGTTGTTGGTACAGGACGCTCTCGGCAGCCTCCGCTACGTCAGGCGCCAGCGGACCCTGACGGTTGAGGATGATATGCAGGTTTCCATCGGCCAGGTGACCGAATACATAGGGCGCCAGACCCGGTTCGATCGCTGCGAGCCGGGGCAGGATTCTGTCGAGGTAGGCCGGAATTTCCGACAGAGGCACCGACACGTCGAAGGAAGGCGCTTGGGGATGGGCGCGATAGAGCACGCCGGTGTCCTCGCGCAACCGCCACAGGTCTTCCTCTTGCCGCCGCGAGCCGGCAATGATGCCGGTGGCTTCAGGATAGCGCTCCATCACTTCCGAATAGATACGCTCGAAATCTTCGCGCAGCGCCTCTTCGCGCGCGCCGCCAAGCGACAGCAGCAGGAACAGTGTCTGGTCGAGCGGCACGCTCGGTTCGGACCATTCATGCGCGGCTGCGGCCAGGCTGAAATACGAGGTCCACATCGCCTCCGCCGCGCGCAAATGTCCCGCATCCGATTCAAGCGCCAGACGAATGACTTGCAGCGCCGCTTCGACAGACGGCAGCCCGAAAAGCGCGGTGGCGGTGGCTCGCGGCGAAGGGTCGAGCTTGACGACCACGCGGGTCACTATGCCAAGCGTGCCCTCCGCACCGATGAAGAGATGCTTCAGATCGTAGCCGGCGGAATTCTTCACCACCCGCGTCAGATCGGAATAGACCGATCCGTCGGCCAGCACGGCCTCCAGGCCAAGGACGCGGTGGCGCATGACCCCGTTGCGAAAGGCCATCACGCCACCCGCATTCGTGGACACCATGCCGCCGATCGTCGCCGAACCGCGCGCGGCAAGATCGATACCGGGCTCCAGCCGGTGCTCAAATGCGGCAGACTGCAAAGCTTCGAGGGTAACACCGGCACCGACCACCGCCACGCGCTCGACCGGATCGAGCCGCTCGATCCGGTCGAGCGCGTGGCGGTGGTCGGTGCCGGTGTTAC
>NZ_RZQA01000209.1:0-8098 GCF_004022915.1 Mesorhizobium sp. M7A.F.Ca.US.006.04.2.1 | reverse complement strand
GGTCTGGAGTACCGGACGACGCCAAAAGCCTCGTTCTCGTCGTTCAGGATCCTGATGCGCCGAGCGGAACGTTTGGTCATTGGGCGGTATTCAACATCTCCGCGGAGACAAGGGAACTTCCCGAGGCGGAAAGCGGCAAGCCAGGTCCCGGTGCCCTTAGGCAAGCAACAAATGATTTTGGCAACGCCTATTACGACGGCCCTGAACCCCCGGTCGGACATGGCGTCCACCATTACCATTTCCGGCTGGCCGCGCTCGACACGCCGAGCCTTGCCATTCCGGCCAGCGCAGGCGTCGAGCGCATCTGGCGGGAGGCGCAGAAACACTCGCTCGAGCAGGCAGAACTCATCGGAACCTACGAACGCAATCCGTAAGTTGATGACCGAGGTGGCATTACCCTGCTGCTGCGCGGAACGGTTCTCCTCCTTGCCGGTTGTCTGGGAAAGGAGATGCCGCCATGTTTGGAGATATCATGTGGTTAGTCGTCGTTGCCGGCGGCCCATTGTTGCTGATCGTGCTGTTGGCCTATGCCGTTATCGCACGCCGCCGGCGTGGGCCCGCTGAACGAAGGGAAAGCGACCGGGCGACCGACCGGCTATACCAGGACAAGCGTTGATCCGCATCGCAAGATGTCCGATCGGAAGACATCCAATCGGCAAGACATCCAATCGGCAAGACAGGGGATCGTAAGCCGCAGCGGGCGACGACGATCCCCAACTGGGTCAGCGCATTATCCTTTGCCGCAACCACGCAAAGAACCTGCCGCTGACGGCTGAGCGGACTCGCGTCGCAGCCCAGCGCGCTTTCATGGTTGAGCCGACGTGGCAATCGCAGACGATGTCGTGCAACTGCCAGTCGTTCAGCTCGAAAAAGCGCTTTGCCTCGCCGTATGTATCGTCTTTCAAACCCGATGCGCGCAGCACTGGATCTTCGAAAGCAACCGAAATTGCGGTTCCCTCGCCCCGCATCATTGCACGTGCTTCGGGGTGCAGATGTTCGGTGCCTGCAAACGCGCCAAGGCATCGCTCGGGATTACGCTCCAGCAGTTCAGCCCAGCGCTCTATGCGCTGATTTCGTGTCATTGCGGAATATGCAGCCGACGATTCAATCTTGGCGACGGCATGCAGTTGGTCGAGTGTTTGATGTTTCATGGCCAGCTCCTGTTGAGGCAGCGAAGCGCCCACGCCTTCAAGGGAATTACCGCGCCGTAATGCTTCGACAAGAGCGCCAGGCTGGAGAATTCGACACAACCGGATTGGGCCGGCGGGATCATAAACACACGTGCTGCGTTCATCGGCGGGGGCTGCTTGTGACAAACCGCTGATCCGCGACGGGATGCATCCATGTTCATCCAGCCAATCGACTATTTCCTTGCTGTCTGGTTCGCTCTTGCCGCCACCTCGACGCTCTATGTCGGCTTCGATCAATACCGCAACAATCCCGAACCGCTGGTGATGAAATGGGGTTTCATCCTGGTGACCCTCTATATGGGTCCATTGGGGCTGCTGCTTTATGTGCTTGCAGACAAGGAGCCACGACCGGGCGAGCATGAAGACTTCACCAGGCCGCTGTGGAAGCAAGGCGTCGGTTCGACCATCCACTGCGTTGCCGGCGATGCGACCGGCATCATTCTCGCGGCAGTCATTACGGCAACGCTTGGCCTGCCGATGTGGCTCGACCTCATCGTCGAATATCTGGCGGGTTTCGCCTTCGGCCTGTTCATCTTCCAGTCGCTGTTCATGAAATCGATGATGGGCGGCACCTACTGGGAGAATGTGCGCAAGAGCTTCCTGCCCGAGTTCATCTCGATGAATTTCATGATGGCCGGCATGGCGCCCGTCATGAGCTTCCTGATGATGGGGCGCGACATGCGCGCGATGGAGCCGACCGAGCTCTTGTTCTGGGGCGTGATGTCGATCGGCGTCATTGCCGGCTTCACGCTTGCCTATCCCGCCAATGTCTGGCTGGTCGCTCGCGGACTGAAGCACGGGTTGATGACGCAGCGCCCGCAGGCGGCCGAAATGAGCAGTCGAGAGCCGACCGCCCAGCAACAGCACGCTACGCATCATGCCCGCGCCGGCGATGATCGACGACAAGGCCACGCCAACACATCCCACAAACCCAAACGCAGCGGCCATCAGATGGAGACGGACGCCACGACGCCGCAGATAGCAGCCCTCGGCATGGTCTCGGTGCTGGCGCTGGCGATTGGCATGGCCGCACCGGCGAACTGGCTGAACCTGACGCTTTCAGCACGTGACGTCGGCGGGGCGATCATGCCGCAAGGCATGATCATGGGCCGCGACACGCCGGCGGAAGCCATGCGTGACATGGCTGCAACCGATCCGCATCGCGTCACGGCATCCTATGGCCTTGCCGCCAAAGGCGACCAGGAACTGCCATTCCGCCTGGAGAACGGCGTCAAGGTGTTCGACCTCAGGCCCTCAGTGGTCCGCTGGCAGATCCTGCCCAATGTCGCGGTCGACGCCTATGCCTACAACGGCCAGATCCCCGGTCCGCGCATCCACATTCGCCAGGGCGATAAGGTTCGCATCGACGTCACCAACGACCTGCCTGAGGAGACCACGGTGCATTGGCACGGCATGATCCTGCCGAACCAGATGGATGGGCCCGCCGAGATCACCCAGCCGCCGATCGAGCCTGGGCAATCCTATTCCTACGAATTCACCGCGACCCAGCACGGGACCTATTTCTATCATCCGCATGCCAAGCCGGACCGTACCCAGGCGCTGGGGCTCTATGGGGCGCTGATCATCGACCCTGCCAATCCCGCCGACGAGGTTCAGGCTGACCACGACTATGTGATCGAACTTCAGGAATGGCTGGTGCGCGATGGACTGACCTATCCTTCGATGCCGATGGAAGGCGGTATGCCGAACTTCTTCACCATCAACGGCAAGGCCTATCCCGCAACCGACGCCATCCCCATGAAGGTGGGCGAGACGCTGAAGGTGCGTTTCATCGGCACCAATAATGGCTTCGTCCATCCCATGCATATCCATGGCGGACCCTTCGAGGTCGTCGCTCGTGACGGTGAGACGCTTCCTCCCTCGGCGCGCTTTCTGGCCGATACGATCAATGTCGGGCCAGGACAGCGCTATGACGTCGTCTGGAAGGCACGGCGTCCCGGCAAGTGGCTCATCCATTGCCACATCCCGCATCACACGACGAACAACAATGTCGAGGAAAAGGGCGGCGGCGGGCTGATGGTCGTGATCGACGTCGGTTAGATCTGCCACCCCCCTGTGGATTTACCTGTGTCATCCGGGGGCGCATTGTTGCGCGCTACTTCTTGATAATGGTTCCGTTGCGCAAGTCGAATGCTTCGGTACCGCGAGCCTGGCGGTAGAAATCATCCTGCAATTCACCCCATTCGCCGAGAAAGGCGCCGCAATTGCTGCAATGAATTGGCGTCGACTCGTTGGCGTCGTCGGGAATGTCCATTTGGATGGTCCCACAAGCCTTGCAATCGAGTTTGTCGTCCAGCCGTCGTCCCATTTCCCAATGATTGCGCATTTTCGACCATGAGCCAATTGTCGATTTCGTACCAAATCGCATCGACCATGGCTCATCGGTCAATCGCGAGAGTCAAAAAGGACGGCCAGACCCAGTTCCCGTGCCAGCTCGATGATCGTCTCCATCAATTCATCATCTGTATCCTGCAAATAAGGCGCGTCCCTGCGAGCGGCCTCTATCGCCGCTTTGACCGAAACGATGTCGCCGTATCGCGCACTTCGAAGCTCTTCTGCCAGAAACGCCTTGGCGGTACCGACAGGTCTTATTGCCCATCTGGCGATGCTCATGCGGCTCCCTCCCATGGTCACCTCAGCTTCATTTTGATCCTGTCCAAGGTGCAGATCAATCGATGGTACGATTCCGTACGGAGCTGCCCAACCGGTTGGAGACAGCCGTGTGACGAACGCCTTGGCCAGGTTTTCGGCGTCTCTCTGGGGTGAGTTGGGGCGAAATCGCCCGGTGGGACCGGCCTTGCGGAACCATCGCTCAGCATGGGGGTTTCTTCAAAATCTCCCTCGAAGAATGCAAGGAGCGACCATGCGCATGTTGACGATAGCTGTCGCGCTTTCCGGGGCGGTCACCATTCAGCCCGTCTACGCCCAAACTATCGGACCGCAGCTTCCCCAGGTGACGCCACCGCAGGGCGAAGCGCAGCCGGAGCTGGCGCCGCCCGATCCAGGCTCTGCCGGTTTGAATTTCACCGGCGTCGCCATTGTCGCCGTCGAGGATTTGCCGGACGAAATCAAGGCGCAGGCCGATGCCGTGATTAACCAGACCAGCGCCGAAGATTTGCTTCGCCTGCAAAGCTCCGTCGATGCCTCACCTCAGGCGACGTCGGCTTTGAGAGCGAATGGGCTCAATTCCTCGCAGGTTGTCGCTGCAAACATAGATGGCGATGGCACGCTGACGCTGATCATTCAGACGACGACTTGAGGCATCGAACCATACGCATCACTGAATCGACGAAATGCAGTCGCGGAGAGCAGCAATGGTCGAAGCCGCCGTTCGCAACTTCACCATCAATTTCGGGCCACAGCATCCCTCCGCCCATGGTGTTCTTCGGTTGGTGCTCGAACTGGACGGCGAGATCGTCGAGCGTGCCGATCCGCATATTGGCTTGCTCCATCGAGGCACCGAAAAACTCATAGAGCACAAGAACTATTTGCAAGCGCTGCCCTATTTCGATCGGCTCGACTATGTCGCGCCGATGAACCAGGAGCATGCGTTCTGCCTCGCCGCCGAAAAACTGCTCGACATAACAGTTCCAAAGCGTGGGCAGCTTGTCCGTGTTCTTTTTTGCGAAATTGGCCGGCTTCTGTCGCATCTCCTCAATGTCACGACCCAGGCCATGGATATCGGCGCCCTGACGCCGCCGCTTTGGGGATTTGCGGAGCGCGAGAAGCTGATGGTCTTTTACGAGCGCGCCTCCGGCGCTCGCATGCATGCGAATTACTTCAGAATCGGCGGCGTGCACCAGGATTTGCCTGCGAAGCTTCTCGACGACATCTGGGCTTTCTGCGATCCGTTCCTCAAAGTCTGTGACAACCTCGACGATCTGCTCACCGGCAGCCGCATCTTCAAGCAGCGCAATGTCGATGTTGGTGTGATCGGGCTGGATGATGCCTGGCGCTGGGGGTTTTCCGGCGTGATGGTACGCGGATCGGGCGCGGCATGGGATTTGCGCAAGGCACAGCCATACGAATGTTACCCTGACATGGATTTCGACATCCCCGTCGGCAAGAACGGAGACTGCTATGACCGTTATCTCGTCCGTATGGAGGAGATGCGCCAGTCGGTGCGGATCATGAAGCAATGCCTGGAAAAACTGCGGTCATCCGAAGGCCAGGGGCCGGTCGCGATTCCGAACCAGAAGATCACGCCGCCGCGGCGCGCCACGATGAAACGCTCTATGGAAGCGACCATCCAGCATTTCAAACTTTATACCGAGGGGCATCGCGTGCCGGCGGGAGAAGTCTACGCCGCGGTTGAAGCGCCAAAGGGAGAATTCGGCGTTTATCTGGTTTCTGACGGGGGCAACGTCCCTTACCGGTGCAAAATACGTGCGCCATCTTTCGCCCATCTGCAGGCGATGGATTTCCTGTCTCGAGGGCACATGATCGCCGACGTTGCCGCGATCATCGGGTCGCTCGACATCGTGTTTGGCGAGATAGATCGTTAGTCCTCGGCAGGTTGCGCGCTTGCCCCGCGATGCAGAAATTCCCTCTCATGCGTGGACGGGAGGCTCTTCATTCTCGTCGGGGTTGGGCAGCGGAGTCTCGTCCGGAAGCGTTTCCGGTTCGGGTTCCTCGATCGGCTCCGGCTTCCATGTTGGAGGCGGCACGGGCATATCGCGATTTGGGTCTGGCTGTCTTGGCTGTGGCATCTAACTATCTCCGTTCAGTTGGAACAACTCGTCCGCCGTGGCATGGTTCCTGGCAGAATCCAGCCATCGAGATCGTTGCGCCCTCAAGGCAGGCGCACGTTGGTCCGCCCACGGATGCCGGCGCAAAAGTTGCAGATCGTTCGGAACCGGTCGGATTTTCGAGCCGTTGTCGTCGAAATCGACCAAGGAGAAGCGTGATGAAGGACAAGTCAGGAGATATCGACCATACACTGCCGCAAGTCGCCATCGACGATCAGCAGGTGCGACAACTGGCCGCCACGACCGATTTGCCGTCCAGGCAGGCACGCGAACTGGTGCGCCGTCACGGCAACGATCCCCGCAAGCTGGAAGAGTTGGCGAGATCGATCAACGCCACCAACTGAGTCCAGGCCAATGGGCATCGACGGCGCAAGCCGTTGGCATCAGATTTCCAGCAAGGCGTAGGGGCGGCCGCCAGGCTTGGCCACATGCATGGCGACGTTGTAGACCTTGGCTCCGCCAGGCGTTTGGCCTTCGTAAGAACCGCGATGTGCATGACCGTGCACGACAGCACTGACCTGAAATCGATCGATCGTTTCGGCCAGACGTGAAGAGCCCAGAAACGGAAATATTTCCAGCGGTTCTCCCGCGACGGTGTCGGCAATCGGCGCGTAGTGAAGGATCACCAGCGTGCGCTTGGCCCGCACCTGGCGCATCGCATTTTCAAGTCGCATTGCCTCGTTCACGCTTTCCGCGACCATCGTCTTGATCGCCGGTTCCCCGAATGAGCCGAGCATGCGTGACCCGAAGCCGCCTATGAATCCCTTCACGCCGACAAAACCGACCTCCTCGATTTCGACTGTCTGCCCGTCGAGGAGGTGAACATGCGCCTGCCGCAGGATCTTCGTGACGTCTTCCACCGCACCGGACTCGTAGTCATGATTGCCGAGGACTGCCACAACCGGGATCGAGCAGTTGCGCAGATCCTCGGCCAGCATCTCCGCTTCACGAGGCTTGCCGAGATTGGTCAGATCTCCCGTGAGAACGAGAATGTCCGCTTCGCTCGATATCTCGCCGAAGAGGTCTCGATACGAGTTTTGTGCATCTTCCCGCACATGGAGATCCCCGACCGCGGCAACTTTGAGTGCGCGTGCGCCGTCCTTGGGCGCGCTGCTCTTGACGGGATCAGCCATCACGGAATTCTCCCACACCACCGACGCCGGCGAAGCCCCATTCCTTGACGTCGATCTCGTAGTCGGTTTGCGAAAGCAGCCGCCCACGGCAGATCTTCATCCTTGGAGACGGCAATTGCCGTTGCTTGGCGAGGCGGTCGAGCAATTCATCGAGCAACCACGCCGGGATATGATCCCGCTCGCTCGGATAGATCCATCTGAAATTGATAAGCTGCATCAACAGAACCTCCCAATGAACCTCCAGATAAGAAAGCAGCCGGTGCCAATCGATCTGATCGCCCGCCTTGAGAATCGTATGAGCGATATCGGCGCCGTCGTGTCGCCCTCTGTCCTGGATAAAGCATTTGGACCAGATGAGTTCGGTCGGGCCGATGATCCGCACCCTGCTGCCCAACAGCTCGGTTTGGCGGGCGTGTTCCAGCCACAGGTCGCCAACAGGCACCGTGCCGTTGGCCGAGCCGAAGATGACGTCGAAGAAATGCGTGCCCTTGAACACCTTGCCGAGCCACCGGTCGTCCTCGATTTCGACGGCATATCCAAGCTGCTTGAAATGGGCGAGGATCCGCGCGTAGTCGCCTGCCTTGCAGAAGATATCGAGGTCCTTGGTCTGGCGGGTGACACCCGTATAGGCGCTTACCGCGTAGGTCCCGGCGACCAGAAAGGGAATGTCGGTGGCGGCAAGCTCGCGGATTGCTTCGGTATAAAATACCTCCGCCTCGGCATTTTTGAGCGTCGGCGCCGCCTTTGCGTCAATCATGGGAAGCGAGACCAGAACGTTTTCAGGCAATGGGCCATTGGTCATGAAACGATGACTCCGAATCCGGCAACCGGCAGTCGCCCGCTGTGGTAACAACGTGAACCCCGCCTGGTTCCGCTACCGGGCGGCCAGCCAAAGGTTCATTCTCGTCACGTACTGGAAATTTCGGGATCGCGCCTGCCGATCCAAGCCCGGCCCAACGTCATCGCCGGCGCAAGTCTCTATGTCGCCTCGAAATCGGCCCATGCC
>NZ_RZQA01000208.1:0-8104 GCF_004022915.1 Mesorhizobium sp. M7A.F.Ca.US.006.04.2.1 | reverse complement strand
GCTGCATGGAACTGATCGAGTTTGCGTCGGCGCTCGGGTTGACCATCGTGTCGGCCGGCAAGGGCAAGAACAACCCGCTCAACCACGATGCCGTGCCGGACGACTATCGCGCCGAAGCGATCCGCCGCAACATGAACCCGCGCATGCTGGTCGAGTTCGTCGACGGCTCCAAGACCATGGTCGAGATGTGCGCCATCGCCAACGCCACCGGGCTGGTGCCGGACGTCCCCGGCATGCACGGCCCCAAGGCCGATCGCGACGACCTCGCCAAGGTGCTGATCCCGCGCGAGGATGGCGGGCTGCTGTTGAAGAAAGGCGTCGTCGACTACACGGTCGGCAAGGGCGTCGCGCCCGGTGTCTTCGTCATCGTCGAAGCGACGCATCCGCGCATCATCGAGCGCATGGACGATCTTCATATCGGCCACGGCCCCTATTACAGCCTGTTCCGGCCATACCATTTGACCTCGCTGGAAGTGCCGCTGACCGCCGCCCGCATCGTGCTTTTCGGCAAGCCCGACATGGTGCCGCTGCCGCGGCCGGTTGCCGAAGTGTGCGCCGTTGCCAAGCGCGACCTTGCCCCCGGCGAGACCTTCGATGCGATCGGCGAGACTTGTTACCGCTCCTGGACGATGACCGTCGGCGAAGCCCGCGCCCAGCGCGCCGTGCCGGTCGGCCTGCTCGAGGGCGGCAAGGTGCTGAAACCGGTCACGAAAGGCGAATTGCTGACGGCGGATAATGCGTCGCCCGACCAGACGACGAGGCTGTTCGCCTTGCGCCGGCTGCAGGATGAGATGCTGTACGGGACAAACTGAGGATTTATCTCCCCAGTTCGACCGACCGCAGCCGCGCAGCCTCCACCGCTTGCGTCAGCAGATTGGTCAGCCGGTCCTCGCCCATCAGAACGGCCAGCGCCGCGGCCGTCGTGCCGTTGGGGCTGGTGACCTGCCGGCGCAGCACGCCCGGTTCCTCGCCGCTTTCGGCGGCGAGCGAGGCGGCGCCATAGACGGTCTGCATGGCGAGCAGCTTGGCGGTCGCCGTCGGCAGACCGGCCTTCTCGGCGGCAACCGTCAGCGCTTCGATGAAATGGAAAATATAGGCCGGCCCCGATCCGGACACGGCGGTCACCGCATCCATCAGGCCCTCATCGTCGATGGTGGCCACTTCGCCGCTCGCCGACAAAAGGTCGGCGACGAAACGCTTGGTGTCATCGGACACGAGCTTGTTGGAGAACACCACCATCATGCCCTTGCCGATCGCCGCGGGCGTGTTGGGCATGCAGCGCACGATCGGCGCGCGGTTGCCGAGGATTTCCTCGAAGGTGGCGGCAGGCGTGCCGGCGGCGATGCTGACGAAGGTGGTGCGGCCGTCGCCGAAGCGCTTGTAGGCGGCCGTGACGTCGCGGATCACCTGCGGCTTCACCGCGATGACGACGAGATCGGGCAGGGCATCGGCCGGTATGCTACCGGCATCGGCTGATGTCACGCAGCCCAGCGTTGCCGCGCGATTGCGCAGATCGGCATTGGGCTCGACCACGAAAACCGCCGACGGCGCGAGCTTGCCGGATTTCAGCCAGCCCGAGAGCATGGCGTAGCCCATATTGCCGCAGCCGGCGAGAACAAGCCTGATCGTCATCGAAAGCCCTCCAAAGGAAGGCCTTCACATAGACGCTGGCGCTTCCCTGGGGAAGCCCCATCAGGATCGCGAGCCACGATCGGGATCGCGCACCGCGATTGGCCGCAGCGACACTTGCCTGAGGCCGAGCACGCCGAGCACGAAGAACAGCCAGACCGGGTCGCCGCGATGGAAGAAGAAGCTTTCGAGGAAAGCGTTAAGCGCCGTGAACAGCACCACCATCATGAAGAAGTCGCCGAGAAAGATGTTTTCCCTGCGCAACGGAATGCGCATGTAGTCGCGCAGCGGCGCGATGAGGAAGGTGTAGACCGCCACGCATAGTGCCGGAATGCCCATCAGCACGGCGATGTCGAGATAGCCGTCATGGCCGTGCACGATGGTCCTGATGTCCCAGGGCCGGTCGAAGGGCTGGTCCTGGTTGAGCAAGAGCGGCGTGCCCCAGAAGCTTTCATAGCCGTAGCCGGTCCATGGCTTCTTCGCCAGCATGCTGCCGGCGAACTCCCACAGCGTCGTGCGGCCGGTATAGGTCATGCCGGGGAAATAGATCGCCGCCAGATGTTTTACAGGCGGCAGGAAGACGATGCCCAGCGTGCCGACCGCCGTGGCGATGATGGCCAGCGCAAACAGGATCGGCGTGCCGAGCCGCATGCCTATCAGGCTCGGGAACATGACGATCAGGATCGAGAACGGCACCAGGCCGGCTGTCGTCTTGGAGCCGGTGTGCAGCATGAAGATCATCGCCGCGAAGAAGATCCCGGCGCCCCAGTAGCGCTGCCCGCGCCGGTAGAGATAGAGGCCTGCGAAGCTGAGGCAGGCCATGACCGGCCCGGCAATGTTCTTGTGGGTGAACACGCCGCGCCACAGTCCGGCATGTTCGGGCTCCTGCGAGTCGGCTGTGTGCATCGCCTCGTGCGGAAAGACGATGAGGCCGAGATAGGAAAGGCCCATGACCACGACGGCGGTGAAGATGATCACCTTCGAGAAGGCTTCGGCGTCGCGCGGCAGCACCAGGATCGTCGCCATCGTCAGGATGCCGATCAGCGTGAAGGAGGCGGCGCGCATGGCCGAAGGCGGATCGGTCGACAGGATCACCGAGAGGAAAAAGAAGCCCAGCATCAACACCCAGGATGGGCTCAGCAGCGAGCGCACCACGCGCGGATCGGCAAAGGCCATCAGCGAGAAGATCGACATGGCGCCGAGCGAACCGAAGCCAAGCTGGTTGACGATGTCGCCGCCTTGACCGGTGAGTTCGGCGCCGCCCGGCTGGAACGGCCGGAACGACACCATGATGACGGTGAACAGCAGCGCGGCAATGGCGGTGGCCACGCCTTCGCGCGTGAACGCGTCGCCGAGCGGCGCGCGCTCAGTTTTTCTCAGGCTGGCGGTATTGCTCATTGGCATATCCGAATTCGGCCAGCACGCGGCCCAGCGCCACATGGACGGGGTAGATGGCGATCGCCGGCGATCGGGTCCGCGCCAGCCGGATCAGGCCGCGAAACGGCGAGGCGGCAAGCAGTGCCAGGCTCTTCAGCAACACTTTGGCGCCGGCCATTGGCGTGCCGGCGCGCTTCTTCTTTTCGACCAGTGTCGAGATGACGCCGTTGCGCAGGCTGCGGGCGCGGATCCAGTCGGCTTCGATACGCCGCGCCGGAACGGTTTCCAGCACCTTGGCCTCGGCGCACCAGCCCAGCACAAAGCCCTTTTGCACCGACCGGCTGAGAAAGTCGGAATCGCCGCCGCCCATGAAATTGAATCTGAGATCGAGAAAGGGCGGACCCATGGCGATCAGCACGTTGCGCCCGACCAGAAGATTGCCCGACGAATAGAGCGCCGGCACGCGTCCGGTTTCCCGGTAAGGCGGCGCGAACACCGGATGGTCTGCCCATCGCGCATGGGCGGGGTCGGCAAACACGGGCACCTGCGGGCCGCCGACAATGTCGGCGCCGAGCGTTTCGGCAGCCAGGCACATCCGTTCCAGCCACTGCGGATCGGCGATCTCGTCGTCGTCGATGACCAGCAGATGCCTGAAGTTCGGGAATTGCAGGATGGCTGTCTGCCAGCCGGCATTGTAGGCGCTGCAATTGCCGCGCTCGTGCGCGATGATCACCAGGCCCGGCATTTCGCCCCGCTCGAACAGCGGCAGCGCCGCCTTGGCGCCGGCCCGCGCCTCGGCTTCGTTCTCCATGACGATCACGGCAAAGCGTCTGCCGGTTTGCTGCGCGCGCAGCGACGCCAGCGTTTCCAGCACTTGCTCGGGACGCTTGAAGGTCGGCAAGGTGACGACGGCTTCGACGGCCTCGACGTCAAGCCGCGGCGTGCGTCCCGCGACCGTTACCGAGCCGTCCGATGGCAAAGGGATCATCCGTGTCCAGCCACATGGTGAGTTGGGCTCTGGTAGCACCACGGTTGATAAGGTTTCGTTAATCACCTTGTACGGAGAAGCCCGCCAGGCAGCGGCTTTCGGTCGTCGAATGTGCAGGCTTAATCAAGGGTTCACCGCACTTTGCTACCGGCTACACCACTGGATAGGTAAGATGCATCTGCTGTTCGCCACATCGATCGTGCCCGACGGCGCTCTCGCCTCGGGCTACGAGATCGCCAACGCTGCGATCATCGCTGCCTTGCGGCGCGCTGGCGCGCGCGTCACCGTCATCGGCTTTACCTGGCCGGGGAAGCCCGCGGCCGACCCCGAAAACACCGTGGTGCTGGGTGCGATCGACGTGCGCACGGAAAATGCCTCCGCGCGGCAAAAGCTGGCCTGGGTCGGCAAGGCGCTGCTTTCGGGCCTCACCTTCGCGTCGGTCAAGCTGCGCGCCGTGTCCGACAGCGATGTTCTCGCTGCCATTGAGCGTGCCGGACCGTTTGACGGCTATGTCTTGAATTCCGTGCAGTTCGCCGGCGCCTTCGAAAAGCTGTTCGCTGAGCGGCCTTCGATCTTCGTTGCCCACAATGTCGAGCATCTTTCGGCGCGGGAGAATGCCGCTGCCGCCGGCAGCCTCTTCCAGCGCCTGCTGTTTCGCCGCGAGGCGAGGCTGCTCAAGACCGTCGAAGAGCGTCTCTGCCGCCGGGCGCGCTTCGTCTTCACCCTGGCCGAGGAAGACCGCGCCGCGCTCGGTGTCGCCTCCGACAACCGCTCGGCGGTGCTGTCGCTGGTGACCGGTGCCCAGGCGCCAACCCTGAAAAGCCCGCGCCGCATCGACTGCGACGCCGCACTGATCGGCACCTGGACCTGGCAGCCGAACCGCATCGGCCTCGACTGGTTCCTGGGCAAGGTCGTGCCGCATCTGCGGCCCGATTTCCGCATCCGCATTGCGGGCCACATGCCTTCGGGCGTCGCGTCGAAGCACCCGGGTGTCGAATTTGTCGGCCGCGTGCCCGACGCGCAAGCTTTCGTGCGCGGTGCTGCCGTCATCCCGCTGATCAGCACCGCCGGCAGCGGTGTCCAGTTGAAGACCATCGAAACCTTCGAGCTCGGCCTGCCTTCGGTCGCCACCAGCCGTTCGTTGCGCGGCATCGACCACCGTCCTTCCAATTGCGTCGTCACCGACGATCCCGTTGCCTTCGCCAGGGCGCTCGAGGCTGCGGCGGCCGACATCCGCGACGTTGACGGCAGCGCGTTCCGGGGCTCGCAGGTCAAGGCGCTCGACGCTGCCATCCGGCTCGGCCTCGAAAAGCTCGCCCCTCTCAGGCAGGAGGCGTTTGCATGAACATGCATTCCGCCCGCGCCGCTTTCGGGCTCGACACGCTGAAGACGATCCTTGGCATCCCGGTGGTTGCGGTCCGCTGGAACGATGCCATCGCCCTGCTGAACCGGTTGATTGCCGAGCGGCGCTTCACCAAGGTCAGTTTCCTCAACGCCCACAACGCCAACATCGCCTATACCGACCCGGTGTTCGCCGAAGCACTCGATGATTTCCTCATCCTGCCCGACGGCATCGGCATCGATCTGGCGGCGAGGCTCCTCTACGGGGCGCCGTTTCCCGACAATCTCAATGGTACCGATTTCGTCCCGGCCTTCCTGCAGGCCTCGACGACGCCGCTGACCGTCGGGCTGCTCGGCGCGACGCGCGTCAACGCCGAAGCGGCGTCGGTCAAGCTGGCGGCACTGGCCGTGCAGCACCGGTTCGTGGTGATCCATGACGGCTATTTCCCCCCTTCGCAGGAGCAGGAAATCGTCGACCGGATTGCCGCGCTTCGGCCCGACGTGCTGCTCGTGGCCATGGGCGTGCCGCGCCAGGAATTGTGGATCGAACGCCATATCGACGCGCGCCATTGCACGCTGCCGATCGCCGTCGGCGCGTTGCTTGATTTCCTGAGCGGCGCGGTGCCCCGCGCGCCCTTGTGGATGCGCCGGCTGCGGCTCGAATGGCTGTTCCGGTTGGCTGTCGAGCCGGGCCGCCTGTGGCGCCGCTATGTGGTCGGCAACCCGCTGTTCCTGCTGCGCGTCGTCAGGCAGAAATTCTCGCTTGCGCCCGAAGCCGCGGGAGATACCAAATGAACAGCAGGTTCGTGCCAGGTGCCGCTGTCGAGCCAAGCCCGCTCCGGCAGACACCGACGGCGGCCATCGTGACGGCAAGCTATGCGCCCGATTTCGAGCGCTGTCGCCTGCTGTGCGAGACACTTGATCGCCACGTTTCTGGCGCGGCGCACCATTACATCCTGGTCGAGCATCGCGATGTCGGCCTGTTTCGCCAATTGGAGACCGGCCGCCGCACGGTGGTCGACGAGCGGGAATTGCTGCCGCGCTGGCTGCACGCCTTCGACGATCCGCTCAGCCTGTTTCGCCGGCGCGTCTGGCTCAGCCTGAAGACCCAGCCGCTGCGCGGCTGGCATGTGCAGCAGTTGCGCCGCATCGCCATATCAGCGCATGCATCTCAAGACGTGCTCATCTTCTGCGATTCCGATGTTGCCTTCCTGAAACCTTTCGACTGCGGCGCCTTCTGGCGCGACGGCAAGGTGCGCCTGTTCCGCCGCGACGCTGTGCTGGCGGACGAAGGTCATGAGGAGCATCGCATCTGGTCGCGCAATGCGGGATCGGCACTCGGCATCGACCCGTCCCGGACGTCGATCCATGACTACATCTCGACGCTGATCGCCTGGCGGCGCGACACCGTGCTGGCCATGTGCGGCGAGATCGAGAAGGTCCATGGCCGCAACTGGGTCGAGGTCGTCGGTTCGGCGCGCAAATTCTCCGAATGCATGATCTACGGCCGCTATGTCGACGATCTGCTGGACGGAGCCGGCCACTTCCACGGTTCCGAAGAGTTCTGCCGCGTGCACTGGACCGGCGAAGCGCTTTCGGATGACGAGTTCCGCCGCTTCGTTGCCGCCATGGCGCCGGAGCAGGTGGCGATCGGCATGCAATCCTTCATCGGCACCGATATCGGCCGCATCCGCCGTCTGATTGGGTTGGATTAGATCATCCCGAAAAGCGGAAACCGGTTTTCTCGGACAACGATTTCCGTTTGTCCAGAAGTCATGTACAAATGAGAAAGTCCTAGACGGGTTTGGCCGGCTTGCGCATCGCCGAATAGGTGAGCAGCGTCGAGGCGAGATACAAAAGCAGGAAGACGACATTGAGCGACAGCACCAGCTTCGGCGTGTCGAGGATGGTCGTCAGCACATAGGTCAGCAACAGCGCCTTCAATCCGGCGAGCAGGCCGAGATTGAGCGCCCGCACCAGCGTCTGGCCGCGTGCGAACAAAAGCTCGGCCTGGTATTCGATCAGATTGCGCAATCCCGGCACGCAGATCGCCAGCACCACCAGCGGGGCAGCCTCGGCGACATTCTTGCCGAGCGCATTGGGGAAGAAATGCAGCACGATGCCGAGCGTCAAGAGCGCCAGCGTCGACACCGCGAAAACGCCGCCTTCGATGCCGCTCTTGACCGCCAGCCGTGACAGCAGTTCCGGCGCGCGCATCATGCGCTGCACCAGCATCATCGAGAAGGTGCGGATCGGAATCGCCGTCAGGTCTACCAGCCGCATGATGATGGCGTAGATGCCGGCCAGATGCGGGCCGCCGATCGCCAGCACCAGCAGCTTGTCGAACTCCATCTGCAGGTAGAACAGCACTTCGGCGCCGGCCACATAGATGGAATCGGCCAATCGCCGAAGATACAGCTCGACGCGCAGCCGCAGCCTCTGGCGCGGGTAGAAGAAGCCGAAGGCAATCAGCAGCGAGGCGGCATTGGCGCCGATATAGAACCAGGACCATATCCAGACGCTGTGTTGCGCTGAGAACATGAACAGCACCGCGCCGAGCGCCCGCAGCGCGGTCGCCAGGATGGCCAGCAGCGCGGCGCGGCCGAACTTGCCCAGGCCGTTGTTGACGATCAGCGCCACCTCCACCGGCCGCCACAACAGCGCTTCGGCAAAGACGATTGCCGCAAACACCGACAGCGGCACGGTGTCGGCAAAGAAAAGCAGATAGACGCCGAACGAGGCCACGGCCAGCAGCGGCAGCGACAGCAC
>NZ_RZQA01000207.1:0-8105 GCF_004022915.1 Mesorhizobium sp. M7A.F.Ca.US.006.04.2.1 | reverse complement strand
GGCAAATACAAATGCAGCTCCAAGCCGCTGGACAAACAACCGCGCGGCGCTTCGTTTCATGCGGCATCGCCTGGCGCTGCTCGGCTTGGCGATGATCGTCTTTCTGTGTCTCGCTTGCGTCGTCGGCCCCCATCTCCTGCCTTATGACTCACTGTATATCGATCTGCGGGCCCGCTTTGCTCCTCCGCTTACGGGCCACCACTTTCTGGGCACTGATCCGCTCGGCCGCGACCTGGCGGCAAGGCTCTTGATGGCGGGACGAATCTCGTTGCTGGTGGGCTTCTTCGCCATGCTGTTGTCGACGCTAGTGGGCACGCTCGTCGGGGTAATTGCTGGATACCGCGGCGGCTGGATAGGTGCCTCGCTGATGCGCATGGTAGATGGCTTTCTGGCCTTCCCGTCTATCTTCCTTGTGCTGGCCCTTGCCGCAGCCCTGAAACCCAGCCCGATAATGATTACCGTCGTCATCGCTGCGACCAGCTGGATGGAAGTAGCCCGAATTGTGGAGGCCGAGGTCCTCTCTCTTCGCGAGCGCGAATTCGTCCAGGCCGGGCGAATGCTGGGGCTGAGCGGCACACATATCATGTTTCGGGAGATCCTTCCCAACGCCATCGGTCCAATTATCGTTGCTTCGACCTTGACGGTTGCGCGCGCCATTCTCATGGAGGCCTATATCAGCTTCCTCGGCTACGGGATCCAGCCGCCACTACCGAGCTGGGGCAACATGCTCAATGGCGCCCAGCAATATCTGGGCAGCGCACCATGGCTGGCAATCATTCCCGGAGCTGCCATCACCATCGCGGTGACCAGTTTCAATTTCATCGGCGACGGACTGCGTGACGCGCTGGACGTGCGAGATGACCATATTTGAAGTGCCGCGAGCGATACATTCCTAAACCCCGGAACACCAAGAGAAGTCAGTCACGTGCAAGAGCCCGAAATCGCCGAAAAGAACACGCCCTACTGGTGGGAAGCGGCGCCCGTCATGCCGCTGCCGCGGCAGCCGCTGGCAAAGAAGCTCGACGCGGTGATTGTCGGCGCCGGCTATGCCGGGCTTTCGGCCGGGCTTGCGCTGGCGCGCGAGGGGCGCTCGGTTGCCGCTTTCGATGCGATGCATCCGGGCGAGGGTGCTTCCACGCGCAATGGCGGGATTACGAGCGGGAGCATCCGGCCGGATGCTGCCACAATCACCAGGCGTTTCGGTGAAGAGAAGGCCATGGCGATCGAGGCCGAGGGCAAGATCGCGCGCGAATTCCTCTACGACTTCATCAAGACCGAAGGGCTCGACTGCGACTTCCGCCTGGTCGGCCAGTTCAAAGGCGCTTTCGGCTATGAGCAGTATGAGAAGATGGCGCGCGGCGCCGAGAGGCTGGCGAAGAAACTGGGGATCGAGTCTTACGCCGTTCCGCATGCCGAGCAGCGGAACTATATCGGCACCGATTTCTACCGCGGCGGAACCGTTCGGACGGACATTGGCGGGCTGCACCCCGCAAAGTTCCACGCTGAACTCCTGCGGGTGGCGCTCGCATCCGGATTGACGGTTCATTCGCACACGGCGGTCAAGTCGATCGAGAGGAATGGTTCGGGCTTTCGCGTGGTGACTTCCGCTGGGACGGTGGATGCGCGGCACGTTCTGGTCTGTACCAACGGTTATACCGACGGCGCCGCACCCTTCTTGCGCCGCCGGCTGGTTCCGGTCCGCAGCCGGATCATCGTGACCGAGGAATTAGCGCCCGATGTCATGGCACGACTGATGCCGAAGCTGATGACGATCACCGAGAACCGGCAACTCGGTTTCTATTATCGTCCCTCGCCTGACGGAAAACGCATTCTGCTGGGGGGGCGCGACAGTTCTCGTGTCGGCGATCCGATTGCCCCGAAACTTCTCCTGCGCAAGGGCCTGGTGAACCTCTTCCCGGAGTTGGAGAACGTGCGCCTTTCGCATTGCTGGTTTGGCAACGTAGCGATGAACCGCGACATGCTGCCCCGCGTCTTCGAGAAGGATGGTATGGTCTATGCCACCGGCTTCTGCGGCTCGGGCGTGGTCTGGGCGCCATGGATCGGTATGCGTGCGGCCCACAAGCTGATGGGGCATGGCGAGCAGTCGCGCACGGCGTTCGACTTTCGACCGCCTTCCGCCATCCCGCTCTATCGCGGCAATCCGTGGTTCATGCCGGCGATTATCCAGGGCTATCGGTTGCAGGACCGTATCGCCTTCTGGCGCGCCAGCCGCTGATCGCCGACGGTGACGGCCTTTTGACCATTCGTCGCTGCGGCCCAGATGGAGGCACCGCGGAGCTTGAGGGCGCTGGCGAAGCGCTATGGGATCAACCAGAAGACCGACGCGAAGTTGCAGAGTCGGATCTGTGTTCTCGATCTACCGACTGGGCCGACGGAGGTTCGGTCGACGTGCTCACGGTCGAGGAAGAGGCCGTCATCGTCGCTTTTCGACGCTATACGCTACTGCCGCTGGGTGACTGCCTCTATGCGTTGCAGCCGACGATCTCGCATCTGAGACCTCGTCATTGCACCGCTGCCTGCAACGTCACTGCGTCAGCCGCTTGGACAATGTCGAAGGCGACCGGCCGGCGAGAAGAAGTTCAGGAGCTATCCGATCGGTTACTTTCCATACGCCGCCCTGCGCCGAACTGGGACTCGGTCGGGCTTGAGCAGTTCGTATCGACCAAGGGATCAAAAACCCGCACATCTGGCGAAGTCCTAGATGATTTCGGCACATTCTTTCGAGCGCACGATGCGATGAAGGGCTGATCGGAACTTTGCTTCCGCATTCTTGGCAGCCGAGGTTGGTTGGAACATGTCGCCCCGAGTCGAACGTATTCACAGCGATGAGCGTCTCCCGGCCGAAGTCGACGTCGTCATCGTCGGCGGCGGCATCCTCGGGTCTACGGCCGCCTATTTCCTGGCGAAGCGTGGCCTCTCTGTGGCTCTGCTCGAGAAGGGCCACGTCGCCTGTGAACAATCGAGCCGAAACTGGGGTTGGTGCCGCCAGCAGAACCGCGATCGGCGCGAACTGGCGCTCTCGGTGATCTCCATGCGACTATGGGACGAGCTGACGCGCGATATCAATCGCGATCTTGGATTTCGACGCTGCGGTCTGGTCTCTGCGACTCACGACGAGGCTGTGCTCGCCGGTTGGGAAAGGTGGCGCGAGGTCGCCAGGGAGTACGAGGTCGACACCCGCATGCTGAGCCGGGCGGAGGTGGCCGAGCGCGTCCCCGAAGCGCGCGACAAATGGGTCGGCGGGACCTATTCGGGCCGGGATGGCAAGGCCGAGCCTGCGCTTGCCGCACCGGCTATCGCCGAGGGGGCCAGAGCTCTGGGCGCCACCATCCACCAGGAATGCGCCGCGCGGGCGCTCGACTTGGCCAATGGCAAGATTGCGGGCGTGCACACGGAGAAGGGCTACATCAGAACCAGCGCGGTGCTGTGCGCCGCTGGCGCCTGGTCCTCGCGCTTCCTTAGGCCGCTCGGGATCAGTTTCCCCCAAGCGAGCATCCGGCAGACCGCGCTGCGTTCCACCCCCACAATCAACATAGGCGAGGCGATCTCCACACCCTACTGCACGATCACGCGCCGACTGGACGGCAGCTATACGCTTGCGATCAGTGGCAAGGCGAACCTCGAAATCACGCCCCAGGCTATCCGGTATAGCCGGGAATTCATGCCGCAATTCTTGCGTCGCCTAAAGAACGTCAGGCTCGGCATCGGCCAATCGTTCCTTTCGGGGCCGGATTCAATGCCGGCGCTGCTGACCAACGACGATCGGATCTTCGAACAGAATCGGGTGCTGGACCCTCCACCCTTAAAATGGCTGGTAAGCCAAGTGGTGGAGAGTGTCCGGAAGACCTTCCCCCAACTCGGCGATATAGAGATCGATAGTGCCTGGGGCGGCTTCGTCGATTGCACGCCGGACGCAGTGCCCGTGGTGTCGCAGGTGGACGGGGTAAAAGGCCTCTTCCTCGCGGCGGGCTGCTCGGGCCACGGCTTCGGTTTGGGCCCGGGGCTTGGTTATCTGGCCGCACAGCTTGTCGTAGACGACACGCCTTGCGTCGATCCTACACCGCTCCGCCTGTCGCGTCTGGTCGACGGCTCGAAGCTGGACATCGCCGCTATCTGAAGATCAGCCGGAAGTCAGGCCTGACGCCCACCAACAATCGCCGCTATGGCCTGCAGGACAAGATCGCATGGTGGCAGGCCAGACGCTGACGGCTGAAGCTGGGCGGCCCATTGACCATGCAGCGCTGCGGCCCCGGCTGAACGAGCGCGCCGACAAGGAGGAGCATCACATGCACTACATCTCGACGCGAGGCCACCCCCAACGCAGGAAGTTTTGCGAGATACTGCTTGAAGGTCTGGCGCCGGATGGCGGGCTCTATGTGCCCGAGACGTACCCGCTCGTGGATGACGCCATGCTGGATCGGTGGCGGAGGCTGTCCTATCCGGACCTCGCCTTCGAGATCCTGTCGCTCTACATCGACGATATTCCGCCCGCCGATCTTAAGACCATCTGCGCGAAGACCTATACGCCCGAGGTTTTCGGGACGACCAGGATCGTGCCGGTGCGCGCGCTTGAAACGTGTCTCCACGTGGCGGAACTGTCCAACGGCCCCACGATGGCGTTCAAGGACATGGCGATGCAGTTGCTTGGCAATCTCCTAGAGTATGAACTGGCGCGGCGGGGTGAGGAACTGAACATCCTCGGGGCGACCAGTGGCGACACGGGCAGCGCGGCGGAATATGCCATGCGCGGCAAGAAGGGGGTGCGGGTCTTCATGATGTCGCCGCACGGACGCATGAGCACCTTTCAGCAAGCTCAGATGTTCAGCCTGCAGGACGAAAACATCCATAACATCGCCATCGAAGGGGTCTTTGACGATTGCCAGGACATCGTGAAAGCCGTGTCCGGCGATGGTGACTTCAAGAGGCGCCACCGGATAGGCGCCGTCAATTCGATCAACTGGGCCAGGCTGGTGGCTCAGGTCGTCTACTACTTCTCCGCCTACTTCCAGGTCAACGCGGGGAACACATCAGAGGTCGACTTCACCGTTCCTTCGGGGAACTTCGGAAACATCTGTGCTGGTCACGTTGCGCGCATGATGGGGCTTCCCATATCCCGTCTCGTCGTTGCAACCAACGAGAACGATGTGCTCGATGAGTTTTTCCGCACCGGCGTGTATCGCTTGCGGGGCCGCGCGGACACGTATGAAACATCAAGCCCATCGATGGACATTTCCAAGGCCTCCAATCTTGAGCGTTTCGTCTTTGAACTGCTCGGTCGCGATGCGGGCCGGACGAAATCAATGTTCGACGACCAACTCAGGCGACGAGGACAGTTCGATCTCAGTGGCGATTCCGCCTTCGCGCAGGTGGCCGCTCGTTTTGGCTTCTGCAGCGGCAAGAGCACGCACGCCGACCGGTTGGAAACGATCCGTGACACTTGGCGCCGCTTCAACACGCTGGTCGACCCACACACAGCTGACGGCATCACGGTCGCTCGCAGGCACTCCGTTCTGGAGATGCCGATGATCGTGCTCGAGACGGCCCTGCCGGTCAAATTCGCGGAGACCATCAGGGAGGCTTTGGGCCACGAGCCATGTCGTCCAAAACGGTTCGATGGAATAGAAGACTTGCCGAGACGATTTAAGGTCCTTCCCGCCGATACACAGACCGTAAAGACCCACGTCGCCGAAATTTTGCAGGCTGCGGCCCGCTGAAGAACTGTTTGAACAATCGGAGACCGCTATTTCCGCCATGGCTGTATATACGGAGCTATCAGTCGACGAAGTCGCAGCGCTCTTTGGGGCGCTGGGTCTGGGCTGGCCGCGTTCTGTTCGGGGCATTACGACCGGAATTGAGAACACGAACTACTTCGTAGATACCGAAACCGGAGAGTATGTGCTCACCTTGTTTGAGCGCCTCACATTCGAACAATTGCCTTTCTACCTTCATCTCATAAAACACCTTGCGGCGCGGCGAATGCCGGTCCCGAATCCGGTTGCCAACGCGAGTGCCGAAATCCTTCACTCGCTGAAAGGCCGGCCTGCTGTGGTCGTCAACAGGCTTCCTGGCGAAAGCGTGACAGCACCGACAGTGTCACATTGTCGCTCTATCGGGGAGATCCTGGCGCGAATACACGTGGCCGGGACCGATTACCCACGACACCAGGTCAATCCGCGAGGTCTCGAGTGGTGGAACGAGGTGGTGCCGGTGGTCGGCCAATACGTGTCCGATGGACAACGGTCGCGGCTCACCAGCGAGCTTACCTTTCAGAACCAAATTGCTGTGTCTCCCACCTACGAACAACTCCCCAGGGGGCCGGTGCACGCCGATCTCTTTCGTGACAATGTGTTGTTTGCCGGCAGTCATCTGACCGGCGTCTTTGATTTCTACTTCGCCGGATGCGACGCCTTCCTTTTCGATATTGCTGTGTGCCTCAACGACTGGTGTGTCGATGACTGCACCGGCCGCCAAGACAGTGAGCGAGCAGCCGCTTTCTTAGGCGCTTATGGGTCCGTTCGAGCGCTTACACCAGCCGAACGCATATTGCTTCCCGCGATGCAACGCGCTGGAGCATTTCGCTTTTGGCTATCGCGTCTGTGGGATCTGTACCAGCCTCGGGAGGCTGCAATCCTCAAAGCGCACGATCCAAGCTACTTCGAGCGTATGTTATGCGTGCACAGGGGAGAAATCGTATGAGCAAGGCTGCGAAGATCATCAGTGGAAGCGAAGGCAGGATGGCACCGTCTCTCAACGACCACGTTCGCGAGCTGCTTTCGCAGATCGAGACGGAGGGCCTGTACAAACGCGAGCGCGTCATCACCTCGTCCCAGTCGTCCGAGATCGAGGTTGGCGGCCGCAAGCTGCTCAATTTCTGTGCCAACAACTATCTCGGCCTCGCCGACAGCGAAGAGCTGCGTGAGGCGGCGAAGGCCGCGCTCGACCGATACGGCTATGGCATGGCGTCGGTGCGATTCATCTGCGGCACACAAGAGGAACACAAGCAGCTCGAGGCAAAGATATCGAGCTTCCTCGGCATGGAAGACACGATCCTCTATGGTTCCTGCTTCGACGCCAATGGCGGCCTGTTCGAGACGCTGCTTTCGGAAGAGGATGCGATCATCTCCGACGCGCTCAACCATGCCTCGATCATCGACGGCGTGCGGCTCTCCAAAGCGAAACGCTTCCGCTACACCAACAACAACATGGAGAGCCTCGAGGAAGAACTGAAAAAGGCTGAAGGCAGCCGCTTCAAGCTCATCGCCACTGACGGCGTCTTCTCGATGGACGGCATCATCGCGAATTTGGCGGGCGTCTGCGACCTCGCGGAAAAATATGATGCAATGGTGATGGTGGACGACAGCCACGCTGTCGGCTTCGTCGGTGAGCATGGCCGTGGCACGCCGGAATATTGCGGTGTCGAGGGCAGGGTGGACATCATCACCGGTACGCTGGGCAAGGCGCTGGGGGGTGCCTCGGGTGGCTATACGGCGGCGAGCAGGCCGGTGGTTGACTGGCTGCGCCAGCGATCGCGGCCTTACCTCTTCTCCAACACACTGATGCCAGCGATCGCGGCAGCATCGCTCAAGGTGTTCAACATCATCGAGAGGGGCGACGGGCTGCGTGAAAGTCTCTACGAGAACGCGCAACGCTTCCGCTCCGGTATGGAAAAGCTCGGCTTCACATTGGCTGGAGCTGACCACCCGATCATTCCGGTGATGATCGGCGATGCCGTGCTGGCTTCGCAGATGGCCGACATGCTGCTTGAGCGCGGCATCTATGTGATCGGCTTTTCCTTCCCGGTGGTGCCGAAAGGCCAAGCGCGGATCAGGACGCAGATGTCGGCCGCCCATTCGACAGCCGATATCGATCGGGCAATTGCAGCGTTCGGTGAGGTCGGCCTCGAACTCGGAGTGATTGGCTGATGTCCAACATTATGCGCGCACTCGTCAAAACTCGCGCCGAACCAGGCATCTGGATGGAAGAGGTGCCGGTGCCGGAAATCGGCCCTAACGACGTGCTGATCAAGATCAAGAAGACGGCGATCTGCGGCACCGACGTGCACATCTACAATTGGGACCAGTGGG
>NZ_RZQA01000206.1:0-8109 GCF_004022915.1 Mesorhizobium sp. M7A.F.Ca.US.006.04.2.1 | reverse complement strand
GCGTGGTATCGAGCGGCTTGCCTTCAAGCGTTTTCACATTGCCGCTGCGCGACAGATATCTGCCGCCATGCTTGTGGACGAGATCGTGCACCGAGGCGGCGTAAGCCGGCACCCACTGCGGGTCGTTTATCTTGATGTCTGCGATAACGTAGGCGGTCATGGTGGTCTCCTGGTTGCGGTGCACAGGCGTATCCCGTGCAACCGGCCAAAAGGCTCGCATGGCAGGACCCTCGCCAACCAGTCCGCGATCTGTACCGGGGCAGTACAGTTTCCGTACTGGCCGCTTCATTCATGAAGGCCTAATATTCGGTCAGGTTTGAGGGAGAGGCACCAATCATGAGCCAGCACGGATACAAACAATTCTGCCCGCTATCGATGGCCGCTGAGGTGCTGTGCACCCGCTGGACCATGGTGCTGATGCGTGAACTGGTGGCCGGCTCGACCCGCTTCAACGATCTTCGCCGCGGCGTCCCCAAAATGTCGCCGACCCTTCTGTCGCAACGGCTGAAGGAACTTGAGATCGCCGGGATCGTCGAGCGCAAGGAAGTGCCGGGCGAAAAAGGCATCTTCGAATATCGGCTGACGGAAGCCGGCCGGGATTTGCGTCCTGTCGTCGAGGCAATGGGCTTCTGGGGGCAGAAATGGGTCGAGTCCCGGCTGTCGCTGAAGAACCTCGATCCGTCGTTGCTGATGTGGGACATGCGGCGCAATCTAAACCCCTCGCCGCTGCCTGAAGGGCGCACGGTGATACAATTCCTGTATCAGGATCTCCCGGCGTCCAAACGGTCGTGGTGGCTGATCGTCGAGAAGCACGGTGAGGTCGATCTGTGCTGGTACGATCCGGGCTTCGATGTCGATCTCTACGTCTCGACCGACCTGCACACGATGACGGCGATCTGGATGGGAGTGCTGACCGTCGAGAAGGCCGGCGCCAGGGTTGCCCTGACCGGCGACCAGGCCATCGGCAGGAAGATGCAGACCTGGCTCGGCCTCAGCCCATTCGCGGTGGAACCCAAGCGCGCGGCTTAGGAGAATCGGTGCATGTTAGGCGCGCCTGCGGCCCCTGTCATTTGCAAGGTGATAGGGTTGCACGAGGACTTCGGCGGGAATTTTCCATTCCTTGTTCAGTTTGAAGACCATATCCAGGGTGAGTGCGCGCTTTTTGTTCAACACCTCGGTCGCCCGGGGTGATGATCCGATCACCTCGGCCAGCGCCTTCCGCGACAGGTTGAACAGTTCCATGTGCGAATGAATGGCTTCAACGGGATCCGGTGCTTCAATCGGGTAGTGCTTATCCTCATAAGCCTCGATCAGGGTTGCGAGAACGTCGAACCGGTCACCATCGAGAGAGCCGACCTCCGGCTCATTTTCGAAATATTTAGCGATTTCGGCGATCGCCCAATCGTAATCGGCGACGGTCTTAATGGGTCGAATGTTTTCCATCACACCTTCTCCGGATCAATCTTGTCATACTCTTTGTGCGTGCCGACGAATTTGATCAGAACGCGGTGAAACTTGTAGGCGACGTGGACAATCAAACGATACTTGTTGCCGCTAATGTCGAAAATGATGCGATTGTCACCGACGAAATCAACTGTCGCTCCAAACGCATCCTTGACGTCAGCCGGGGTCTTCCAATCAGCATTCCCGACAGCCACATACCAAGCCGTCAAAGGAGCTTCGGCCTGATTGTGTTTTGCCCAAATCCTTCAGCGCCTTCTTGGCAATTATCTGCATGACCTGATATAGCAAATTCCCAAATTGGGAACAAGAGGATTTTCCCAAATTGGGAAAGGCAAGTGAGGTTCTCCAGGCACTTGTCAGGAAACGGGTGGCGGGGCCGGCTTGTGGTGGCTTCAATGCGGTCATGTTCATCACCCTGGCCAAGAATCTGAAGTCCGCGCCGCTGCAAATCACCGACGATCCGCGCTGGGCGCGCATCGTCGCGCGCGACAAATCCGCCGACGGCGCATTCTGGTATTCGGTGGCGACGACGGGCGTCTATTGCCGGCCTTCCTGTCCGTCTCGGCGCGCCAATCCGAAAAATGTGCAGTTGCACGACACGCTGGACCAGGCCAGGGCGACCGGTTTTCGCCCGTGCCGGCGCTGCGATCCACATGGCCCGTCGCTCGAGGCCGGCAACGCGGCGATGGTCGCCGCTGCCTGCCGCAGGATCGAGCAGAGCGAGGAAGAACCCTCGCTGGCTGAATTGGCGGATGCCGCCGGCCGCAGCGCCGGTTATTTCCACCGCATCTTCAAGGCCGTCACCGGGCTGACGCCGAAGGATTTTGCCGCCGCGCACCGTGCCGCCAGGGTCCGCCAGGGCCTGGAAGACGGCGCCAGCGTGACGACGGCGATTTACGATGCCGGTTTCAACTCAAGCGGACGTTTTTACGAGAAATCCACTGGCATGCTCGGCATGACGCCGACGCGCTATCGCGCCGGTGGCGCCGACGAAGAGATCCGCTTCGCCGTTGGCGAGACCTCGCTCGGCACCATCCTGGTCGCGTCCAGCCAGAAGGGCGTCGCCTCGATCCTGCTCGGAGACGATCCCGACGCGCTGGTGCGCGACCTGCAGGATCGTTTCCCCAGGGCACGGCTGATCGGTGGCGACCGCGACTACGAGGCGCTGGTCGCCCGCGTCGTCGGTTTCGTCGAGGCTCCGGCGCTCGGCCTCGACCTGCCGCTCGACGTCCGCGGCACGGCGTTCCAGCAGCGCGTCTGGCAGGCCTTGCGCGCCATCCCCGCCGGCCAAACGGTTTCCTATGCGGAGATCGCGCATCGCATCGGCGCACCTAAGGCGACCCGCGCCATCGCCGCCGCCTGCGCCGCCAACAATCTTGCCGTCGCCATTCCCTGCCACCGCGTCATCCGCAAGGACGGCGCACTTTCCGGCTACGCCTGGGGCGCGGAGCGCAAGCGCGCGCTGCTCGACCGCGAGGCAGCGTCCGACAATGCCAACCGGTCGGTGCGGGCCTGACGAGGACCGGCAATGCGCGCGATGGCAAGGTCTCCCACCACCGATGCGAACATCCAGACCCAAGCTGCCGGCAGCCGCCGCGCCCCTGACGCGAAATCACGGGTGATGACCGCCATCGGCCAGATGGTCGATGATGGCAAAGCCGAATGGAGCCGCACCGCAACCGGCGAGGTTGAGTTGCGCCTGTCATCAGGCGAAGTGTTCGTGCTGGGCGAAATTTCCGTCACCCGTGTCGCATGACGTCCTCAGGCGAAGTGCCAATGATCCAAATCAGCGCTCTACGGCGCCCCCTCTGTCCTGCCGGACATCTCCCCCACTTGTGGGGAGATTGGCTGTCATCGCGACCTTCTCCAATCTCCAACGTTTCAGGACGAGAGCCGGCGCAGGAACTGCCAATCTCCCTCCTTGTGGGGAGATGTCCGGCAGGACAGAGGGGGGCGCCGTAGAGCACCTGCCTTGGGGATTCGAATTTGAAAGCAAGCACCGGAGTGAGACACGGCTGGTAGGTGGCTAGGGTTCAGGCACAGACAAAAGGAGTGAAGGCAATGAACCTCGTACAAACCAATATTCCGGCGACAGTCACCAAGCTCGCCGCCCTCGATATCATAACCTACGCCATCGGCGAATCCGCGATCGGTAAAATCCTGGCGGCACGCAGCCAGATCGGCGTCTGCGCCATCCTGATCGGCTCGGACGCCGACGCGCTGGAGCGGGATCTTGGCCATCGCTTCCCGGGCAAGCTACTGGTCGAAGACCGGGCCACCTTGCGCGACGATCTCGCGGCAATCGCGCGCTTCGTCGAAATACCTGGCGTCGGTCTCGACCTGCCGCTCGACCTGCGCCGCGGCACGCCATTCCAGCAGCGCGTGTGGGAGGCGCTCCGAGGCATCCCGTGCGGCGCCACCATCACCTACGCCGCGCTGGCCCAGCGCCTCGGCCAGCCGGACGGCGCCCGTGCCGTGGCGACGGCCTGTGCGGCCAACGCGATTGCGCTGGGCATTCCCTGCCACCGTGTTGTCCGCGCCGACGGCACGCTGTCGGGCTACCGCTGGGGCCTCGAGCGCAAGCGCGCTCTGATCGACAAGGAGGCTACGATATGAATGCCCATGCTAGGGTTGCCGCATCGGCGGTTGAAGCTGCTCAGACGCGTGTCGCCGGTTACGACTGGCCCGCCCTTGCAGCCGAACTCGACGGTTTCGGCTGCGCGGTGATTGAAAAGCTGCTGTCGCCCGAAGAATGCCGGGAGATCGCCGGCCTCTATCCCAAAGAAGAGCATTTCCGCAGCCACATCCATATGGCCAGGCACGGCTTCGGCAAGGGTGAGTACCGCTATTTCCGCTATCCCTTGCCCGACCTTCTGGGCGGCCTGCGCAGCGCGCTCTATCCCAGGCTGGCCGAGGTCGCCAATCGGTGGAACGAGCGGATGGGGCAGGCCATGCGTTATCCCGCGACGCATGCCGCGTTTCTCGATCAGTGTCATGCCGCCGGCCAGACGCGGCCGACGCCGCTGCTGCTGCAATATGTGCCTGGCGACTTCAACTGCCTGCACCAGGATCTCTATGGCGACCTCGCTTTCCCGCTGCAGGTGGCGATCCTGCTCTCCGAACCGGGCCAGGATTTCACCGGCGGTGAGTTCGCGCTGACCGAGCAGCGGCCGCGCATGCAGAGCCGGGTCGAGGTGGTGCCGCTGCGCCAGGGCGACGCCGTTGTCTTTGCCGTCCACAACCGGCCGGTGCAGGGCACCAAAGGCAATTACCGCGTCAACCTGCGTCATGGCGTCAGCCGGCTGCGCTCAGGCATGCGCCACACGGTCGGGATTATTTTTCACGATGCGAAGTGAGCAGGGAGAAGATGGAGGTCCCCCTCACCCCGCCGGTGCATAGCGACTGACCACCATGCCACAGTCATAGGTCTTCGAGCCGAGCAGCCGCAGGTTTCTAAAACCGCCCTGATCAAAAATCCGGCGGCCCGCACCCAGCACCGCCGGGTTGATGAAAAGCTGAAACTCGTCGACCAGCCCGGCCGCAATCAGCGCCGACGCGAAACCGGCGCCGCCGAACACGGCCATGTCGCCGCCCTCGCCCGCTTTCAGCGCATTGACTTCGCGCGGCAGGTCGCCGCTGGCCACGCTCGTGCGCTCCCAGGCCGGCTCCCCGGCCGATTGCTTGAGCTTATCACTGAGCACCACCTTGCGGGCGTCGACGATGCGTTGCGCAAAGGCGTAGAACGGATCGTGCGGAAACTTCTTGGCGGCATTGCCCAATGGGTGAGATAGCCCTCCTGCGCCATCTTGCGGCTGAGCAGGATGGTATCGACGCCTGTGAAGACAGCGTTGAAGTCCTGCTTCAGCTCATCGTCCCAAGCGCTCTCGTCACCCCACTCCCAGAGCTGCCAGGAATGGTCCTCGGTGGCGCCGACAAAGCCGTCGACCGACATCTGCATCTGCAGGACCAGCTTTTTCACCGTCATTCTCCTCACGGCTATCGCAAAACAGTTTACATTTGGAACTGTTGACGCAAGGCCAAAACGATGTCAATAGTAAAGTGATTTAGAAATGGAACCATAGATGGCGACGCGCGAAAAATCCGACTGCCCGATCAACCTGTCGCTCGAACTCATCGGCGACCGCTGGACGCTGCTCATCATCCGCGACATGGTCTTCGCCGGGAAAAAGCACTTTCGCGAATTCCTGCAATCCGACGAAGGCATCTCCTCGCGCACGCTGGCCGAGCGACTGCAAACGCTTCAGGACGAAGGCATCCTCACCAGAAGCGACGACCCGACGCATGGCTTGAGAACGGTCTACCGGCTGACCGAAGCAGGCATCGACCTATTGCCGGTGCTGGCGACGCTCGGCGCCTGGGGCAGCAGGCACCGCAAGGCCGACGAGAGATTGGCCAGGATTACCGACCAGTTGGCGGCAGGCGGCGAAGCAGCGCTGGAAAAGATGAAAGCGGCGCTGCGAACGGAGCATAGTGTCTAGGCGGTTGCGTTCAAGCCGAACCGGCATGGCTGTTGCCGCACCCAATCGCTCTTCGCTTGACAACCATCCATCTTTGTTCTTTATTTGTTCTATTCTATCAGCAACTGCGGATGTGCGGTCGATGGAAACGACAGCCACCATCCTGCATGCCGATCTCGACGCTTTCTACGCCTCTGTCGAGCAGTTGCTCGATCCGTCGCTGCGCGGCAAGCCGATCGCGGTGGGCGGCGGCGTCGTGCTCGCCGCTTCCTATGAGGCGCGCGCCTTCGGCGTGCGTGGCGGCATGCCGGGGCGCAGGGCGCGCGAACTCTGCCCGCATTTGATCTTCGTCGGCGGCAATTTCAGCCATTACCAGCGGCTGGGCGATGCGGCGATCAAGGTGCTCGACGATTTTACGCCTGTAGTCGAGCGCATTTCCATCGACGAGGCGTTTGCCGACGTCGCCGGCTGCACGCATCTGTTCGGCTCGCCGCAGGAGATCGCGACAACCATCCGCCGCCGCGTGCGGGCCGAACTCGGCCTGCCGATCTCGATCGGCGTGGCGCGCACCAAGCATCTGGCCAAGATCGCCTCGCAGGTCGCCAAACCCGACGGGCTGGTGGTCGTCGAACCCGGCACGGAACTCGCCTTCCTGCATGATCTGCCGGTCGGACTGATGTGGGGCGTCGGCCCGGCGACCAGGGCGCGGCTGGCCGAGATCGGCGTCGAGACCATCGGTCAACTGGCCAGGACGCATCGCGGCGCGCTGACGCGCCTGCTCGGTCCCGCCGCCGGCGAAAAGCTCGCCGCCCTGTCCTGGAACCGCGACCCGCGAAAGCTGGAGACGAAGCGCCGCGCGCATTCGGCCGGCGCCCAATCGGCGCTTGGCCAGAAGCCGGCTGTGGCACGGGTCATCGTGCCGACACTGCTGCATCTGGCCGACCGCGTCGCCAGTCGGCTGCGCGCCAAGGCAAGGCCCGGCCGCACGGTGACGGTACGCGTGCGCTTTGCCGATCTCAGAGCCGTCACCCGCTCGATCACGCTTGACCAGCCGATCTCGGCGACCGCGATGCTGGCCGAGATCGCCGGCGATCTGGTGCGCGGCCTGCTTGCCGACAATCCACAGGAGAAAACGATCTCGCTGCTGGCGATCTCGGTCTCGCATCTTGAGGAAAGCTTCGAGTTACAGCTCGACCTGCCGCTTGGCCTCGCCGACGAGAGGCGCCGGCCCGGCACGAAGAAGGGCCTAGCACGCTTCGACGCCGACCGCGCCATCGACAAGATCCGCGAGCGTTTCGGCAAACAGGCGGTCGGCTACGGCACGGTGGCGCTGGAGGCGGCGCGCTCGGTTCCCGACGAATTCAGGGAGTTGGCGGAGAAGGAGCTGTGAAGCCGGGGGCTACTCCATCTCTTCGCCGTCCCAGTACCGCCTCACCGCTCCCATGTCGAAAATGCCGTCGCGCCGGCGCAAGGCGTCGACCGCCATCTTGTTGGAATCTGGATAGACGCAGACCTCGTTGGGATTTTTCTCGCCGATCATCAGGTAACGGCACGGCCCCGTGCCGCTGTTGAGGAAGGAATGCCCGACCGCCAGGCCGGCTGGAAAGCAGACATAATCGCCGGTTTTCATTTCGTGGCGCTCCTCGCCAAGCAGCAGCGTCACCTCCCCTTCCAGGATCAGCGCATGCTCCTCTTCGAGCATGTGATAGTGCCGGGGCGCCAAGCGCATGCCGGGCGCCGGCGCTTCGATCAGCATGCCGACATGATAGTCGGAGCGTCCCAGCGCGGCATAAGTCAGGTGCCTGGACCGGCCGCCGAACCGCGGACCTTCGCCCTCGACCTTCCATTCGACAGCATCGCTGGCGATCGGCGGGATCGGCGCGGCTGGGGGTTTGGTGACACCGGCCGTCACATCCGACGGCAGCGGATCGCCGGCGGTAAGGCCGGTGTTCTCGCCGTCCCAGTAGCTTCGGTTTGCAGCGAGATCGAAGATCGCGCGGCGGCCCAGGGCGCGTACCAGCACCTTGTTGGAGGCGGTGTAGACGACCACTTCATTCGGGTTGCGCTCGCCGACGATGACATAGCGGCACAGTGCGTCGCTGGTATTGATCAGGCAATGCCCCGCCGCGGCACCGGCGGGAAAGCAGATGTAGTCGCCGGCCTTCAT
>NZ_RZQA01000205.1:0-8113 GCF_004022915.1 Mesorhizobium sp. M7A.F.Ca.US.006.04.2.1 | reverse complement strand
GCCGGTGCGTGCCGCGCGCCATCGCGATGGCGTCTGGCATGGCATTGCGCAAGGCATCGTCGATGTGCTCGGCTCCGACCACGCGCCGCACACGCTGGCCGAGAAGGCAAAGCCCTATCCGGCCTCACCGTCGGGGATGACCGGCGTGCAGACGCTGGTGCCGATCATGCTCGACCACGTCAATGCCGGCCGGCTGACCTTGCAGCGCTTTGTCGACCTGTCTAGCCACGGCCCGCAGCGGATCTTCGGCATGGCGAGAAAGGGCCGCATCGCTGCCGGCTACGACGCCGACTTCACCATCGTCGATATGAAGCGGCGCCAGACCATCACCAATGCGCAGGCCGGCTCGAAAGCCGGCTGGACGCCTTATGACGGGAGAGAAGTGGTCGGCTGGCCGGTCGGCACCGTCATTCGCGGCCGCCGCGTGATGTGGGAAGGCGAGATCGCCACGCCAAGCCAGGGTAGGGCGGTGGAGTTTTCTGAGGCATTGCCCCGCTAGGCTCCCTACCCCCGTGGGTGGGAAGAGCCGCTCTCAATCCCCGGCGACGAAGAATGACCATTGTCCGCTAGGGGTGATACCGACGCGATAGAAAATATAGGCGCCGAACTGCTTCATGTCGTCGAAATCGCCAGCGGTGACGATCTTGAACAGTTCGACCCGCTGCTTGGCGTCCAGCTTGTCCAGCGGGAGGGCGAAGAAATACGGCCACACGTAGAGCTCTTGTGGCGTGCCGGCATCGAGGTGGACGTAGCCGGCATCAAGCACCTCCTCCAGGATGGCCAGGATTTCCTGGCCGTCCGGGTCGCCCGAGAGGCCCTTGAGGAAAGCGACGGCATCGCCATCAATGTCGGTTAGGGACAATTGCGTTGTGCTGTCGCCCGTGCCGATCAACGGCCGCAACTTTTCGATATCGCCGCCCTTGCAGGCTTCGACGATCAAATCATGCATGCGCCGCACTGGTTCCGGCAGCTTGCCGAGATCGTAGATGACCTCGGGCACTGGCGTGTCCGGATCGACGCGTGGCCTGGTCACGCCGCCATCCGCCGGACTGTCCGGCTCGGCTTCGGCAGGAGCAGTCGGCTGGCTAGACGGCGGCGGCGTCCCGACCGGGTTGGGCATTGGCACGGTGCTTCCGGGGGGCGACATGTCGTCGGCCGGCGGTGTGACCGTCGGGGGGAGCTCTTCGCGCTTGATTTCGCTCAGCGCATAGGCGGGGCTGCTCGCGAGACACACAACCAGGGGAATCGCGGCACAGCAAGCGGCGAAAGAGATGCGAAGGACCAAGCCACGCGGCTTGCCTGACATCGAAAAACTCACTGCCCGTTTCTCCCTGCTTACGGGCATGACGCCCGAGCGGCATATTGCCGTCAAAGAACCGGACGTCGGTTCAGTGCCGCAGCCGTTCAGGTTCGAAGGCGCCAGCAATCACCTTTTCACGCATACGGTCGAGCAGGGCAAGGGCCGAGGTCTCGCCATTGGCACGCAACATCTCGCCGAAGGCTGTTTCGAGCGCTGCTTCGGCAATGATCTCGGGCTCTATCCCGGCGGAGAGACCTTCCGCCCAGGCCTCGCTGTGGCTTTCCACGGCGGTCAAGCGTTTTTCTTCCCTGACCAGCGCGTCGATGTCGTTGACACCATGTTCCATAAGCGAATGTCCACCCTTTCAAGCTGCGATCCATTGATGTGGATCAGGCCTGATCTGTTCATTTCACACGCAGGGACAATTAAGTATTTGTAAATACGACATTTTTTTGATCGTATTTTACAAAGCCCGATTGCCTTGTGCGAAGCTGCGTTCAGTTCGAGTCAAACTTAGCCGATTGGGGCGGCCTGCGGGGCGAAAACCTTCAGTTTGAGTTAATTCCGCTTTCGCGCGGTAAGGTTTCGTTAATACTGTTGCAGAAGTGCAACATGAGGATTGCACCAAGATATTGCCTGGCACAAGCCGATATATCGGCTGTACCCAGCAATGGTTCGGATAGTTGTCGATAAGCGAGTGCCTAAAGCGCGCCGCGTTTGAACGGATTCAGGCGAGGCGCTTTAGGTTTTCGTTTTTATGCGTGTCGTTCTCCCAAAACCGCAGCCACTTTTGGGCGATATGCATTAGTTGCCGTAACGCGAGGCGATGTCGCGAGACAGCGTCTCGCCTTCCTTCATGTAGCGGCTGATGGCTTCGGTCGCCGAGGGCGTGCACCTCGTATAGGTGCCGCCGAAGGAGCGGTAGCCGCGATTGAAGCTGGCAATGAAACGGGCGCGCCGCTCGGCGTCCGGATTTTCCGAATCGAGCAGTTTTGTCATCTCGACACGCCACTGGTCGCCCTTTTCGCCGCACAGATTGCGCAGGAAATGCAGCGAGCCCAGAACCTCCGCCAGCCGCATCAACCCGGGCTCGAACGGCGACTCGGCGCTGAGCGCGGGCCGTATCGAAACGGTCGCGCCGACCGCAAGACACACGGCGAGGAGCATGGATGGACGATTCATAAGCCTTCTCTACCAGCTGCGTGGCTCTGCTAAACAGCATAAGTCTTTGTGGCGAAACAATTTGTGGCCCGCAAGTTGATTTCAGGACAGCAGTCCGGCGTTTCCGCCGGGGGCCAACAAGTCTTCGGCGACCGCGAATACCGAGCCTGCCAGCGGCAGCGCCGCCATCTCGCTGAGCGTATAGAAGGCCGCCGTCTCCGCATCGTCGCTGGCCACGGCCTCGCCGCCGGCATAGGCGGCGCCGAAGACTGTGAGGAGATAATCGACCGGGTGGCTGTCATCCCGGCCGTCGATGTGGATTTCCCGCAGCGGGCGATAATTTGTGGCACGCAAACCGGTTTCTTCCTGAAGTTCGCGCTCTGCCGCTGCCTCCAGCGTCTCACCAGGCTCGACCTTGCCGCCCGGAAAGGCATAGAGCCCTTGCGACGGTTGCCGGGCTCGCTTGACCAGAAGCACGGTGTCTGCCCGCACGACGGCGACCGAGACTGCCGGAAGTATTTTGCGCGCTTCGTTCATGGATTCCCAATCAGGCTGAAGGCCGGTCAGTTGTGGACCGGCCAGCGTGGACAAGTTTTAGCGGTTGCGCAACGCCGGTTCCATCGCCACTTTCAGAAACCGAACCTTTCGAAGGGCACCAATCGACCATGTGCGGACGTTTCGCCTTGACCGCGACGCCGGATCAGACCGCTGCCTTTCTGGACGTGGCGGGGCTTGAGGATTTCCCGGCGCGCTACAACATCGCCCCGACGCAGCCGATCCTGATGGCGGTCGCCGGCCCTCCGCGGGCGCCGGGCTCCAATCTGCCGGACCGGCAGCCAATGCTGGTGCGCTGGGGGCTGATCCCGACCTGGGTGAAGGATACAGGCGAGTTTCCGCTGCTGTTCAACGCGCGCTCCGAAGGGGCTGCCGAAAAGGCGTCGTTCAAGGCCGCCATGCGCCATCGCCGCGCTTTGGTGCCGGCGTCCGGCTTTCATGAATGGCGGCAAACCGGTGGCAAGAAGGGGCAGCCTTACTGGATACGCCCCAGGCATGGCGGGCTGGTTGCCTTCGCCGGACTGATCGAGACCTATGCCGAGCCGGGCGGTTCGGAAATGGACACCGGCGCCATCCTGACCATCAACGCCAATGCCGACATAGCGCATATCCACGACCGCATGCCGGTGGTGATCGATCCCAGGGATTTCGCACGTTGGCTGGATTGCCGCACGCTCGAACCGCGCGATGTCGCCGATCTGTTGCGACCGGCACAGCTCGATTTCTTCGAGGCAATTCCGGTCTCCGACCTCGTCAACAAGGTCGCCAACACCGGACCGGAGATTCAGGAGCGGGGCGAGATCGGGCCGGAGCCCGAGAAGGTCAAGCGCCAGAAGTCCGGCGCGGACGACAGTCAGATGACGTTGTTCTAGCAGAGGGCGCGCGCGTCGGCGCCTTCATTTCTGGCGCCATTGGCGCCGGCCGCCCATCCCTTCAGGCAGCGCGGGGCGAAACGATCTTCTGCGCCGGCTTTTTCTTCTTGGCGGTATGGAGAAGGGCGGCGACGATCGCGGCCGGGCCGATTGCGCGATAGTGGTTGGCCAGCGCGGGCTGCTTGGCGCGGTTGGCTTCCTGCTTGGTTCGGGGCATGTCTCTCTTCCCTGGTAACATTTTCGTGTCTGCGTTTGATGGCCGATTCTGACCAAATCGTGACGCCTGCTGATCTAGCCGGCGAATGTTTCATGACTGTGCCGACATGTTTAATAAAATGTTTCAGTGCATCATTACCTGTGACCCAGCGACGGTTTTGCCGAAACTTGCGACTTGACGGCAACACAAGCCAAGGCGATAAAGCCGCCCATGAAAACGTCTTTCGCCATTTGTGGCATTTGCATTATTGGCTAGCCTCGCGCTGGTCCGGACGTTTTCGCCTCATCTCTCCCCAGATTGGACAAACGCCCCGGCCAGCAGGCTGGAGCCTGATTTGCGTTCGCGCAGGGCTGGCTTCGTCGAATTGAGTTCTGAACCGGGAAGGCACGAATGTCCGACGCATCGCAGGGCCTGCGCCTCTACAACACGCTGACGCGGACGAAAGAGGATTTCGTCCCGATCGATCCGCTGAACGTGCGCATGTATGTCTGCGGCCCGACCGTCTACGACTTTGCTCATATCGGCAATGCCAGGCCGGTGATCGTCTTCGACGTGCTGTTCCGCTTGCTGCGCCATCTCTATGGGCAGACGCACGTCACCTATGTGCGCAACATCACCGACGTAGACGACAAGATCAATGCGCGCGCTTTGCGCGATTTCGGCGGCGAGATCGCTTCCGGCACGCTGTCGTTGAATGAGGCGATCAGGCGGGTCACCGAAAAGACCGCCGACCAGTTCCACAGCGACGTGGCGGTTCTCGGCTGCCTGGAGCCGACGGTCGAGCCGCGCGCCACCGAATTCGTCGAGCCCCGTGCCGACGGCAAGGTCGACATGATCACCTTGATTCAAAGCCTGATCGAACGCGGCCATGCCTATGTTGCTGCGGGCGAAGTCCTGTTCGACACGGCGTCGATGCCCGGCTACGGCCAGCTGTCGAAGCGCAATCTCGACGAGCAGCAGGCCGGTGCTCGCGTCGCCGTCGACGCGCATAAGAAAAATCCCGGCGATTTTGTCCTCTGGAAGTTGTCGTCACCGGAGGAGCCGGGCTGGAATTCGCCATGGGGCAGGGGTCGGCCGGGCTGGCACATCGAGTGCTCGGCGATGTCGGCCGCCTATCTCGGCGAGGTCTTCGACATCCATGGCGGCGGCCTCGACCTGATCTTCCCGCACCATGAAAACGAGATCGCCCAGTCGCGTTGCGCCCATGGCACCGAAATGATGGCCAACATCTGGATGCACAACGGCTTCCTGCAGGTCGAAGGGCAGAAAATGTCGAAGAGCCTCGGCAACTTCTACTCGATCAACGAACTCCTGGAGACCGAGACCTTCGGCGGCCGCAAATGGCCGGGCGAGGTGCTGCGGCTGGCGATGCTGATGACGCATTATCGCGAGCCGATCGACTTTTCCGTGCGCAAGCTGGAAGAGGCCGAGAACACCCTGCGAAAATGGAAGCGGGGGGCCGACCTCGCGCCGACGGCGGCGGGACAGGTGCCCGTGGAGATCATCGACGCCCTGTCGGACGATCTCGCCACCTATGCCACCTTCCAGATCCTGACCCAGTTGGCCGGCGAGGCAGTGGACGGCAACGATGCCGCTGCATCGCTGAAGGCGTCGCTGCTGTTCCTCGGCTTCGACGTCGCGTCGGCGAAGGTTGATGAAGGCCACGTCGCCAAGGCCATCGCCAAGCGTCTCGCGTTCATCGCCGCCAAGAACTGGGCCGAAGCCGACCGCATCCGCGACGACCTGCTGGCCCAAGGGATACAGTTGAAGGACGGCAAGGATCCGGTCACAGGCGAACGCATCACCACCTGGGAGGTAAAAAGATGATCGATCATCTCGGCATCAACGTTGCCGATTTCGACGCTTCGAAGGCTTTCTATGACAAGGCGATGGCGCCGCTTGGTGCCGCGCTGTTGTATATGGTGCCGCTGGAGTACACCGGCGGTAAAAAGGTCGGTGGCTACGGTCGCGATCGGCCGGTATTCTGGCTGCAGGAAGGCAAGGATGGTCAGAAGGCCCATCAGCACGTCGCCTTCACCGCGCGCAGCCGCGCCGAGGTCGAAGCCTTCTATGCTGCGGCGCTTGCCGCCGGCGGCAAGGACAATGGCGGGCCGGGCCTGCGCCCGCACTATCACCCGGACTACTATGGCGCCTTCGTCCTCGATCCCGACGGCAACAACGTCGAGGCCGTCTGCCATGCGCCGGAGTGATCAGCGATGAGCCTCGACAACCGACCGATCTACACCGGCGGCTGCCAGTGCGGCGCGGTGCGCTTTCGCGTTGAAGGCGCTTTGGGCGACGCTTCGGTCTGCCATTGCCGCATGTGCCAGAAGGCGTTCGGCGCGTTCTACGCGCCGCTGGTTTCGGTGCGTGGCGCCAGGCTCGACTGGACGCGCGGCGAGCCGAAATACTTCCGTTCGTCCAACCATGTCGATCGCGGTTTTTGCGCCGATTGCGGCACGCCGCTGACCTTCACCGCGCCGGACGGGGTTGGCCTCGCCATCGGTGCGTTCGACAATCCAGCGGAGATCGTGCCGCTGATTCAATGGGGGATCGAGGCAAAGCTGCCCTATGTCGACTCGATCCCGCAACTGCCGGGCGAGGACACCATGGCCGACATGTCGTCGGCCTCCTATCTGGCCGATCTCGTTTCCTACCAGCACCCCGACCACGACACCGAACAATGGCCGCCAAAGGAAAGATCATGACCGATCAGGTAAGAACCGGCGGCTGCCAGTGTGGCGCCGTGCGCTTCCGCGTTCATGGAGCGCTCGGCCGTCCGTCCATCTGCCATTGCCGCATGTGCCAGAAGCAGTTCGGCTCGTTCTTCGGCGCGCTGGTCACGGTGCCCAGAGATGGCGTCGAATGGACCCATGAAGAGCCGAGTTACTTCCAGTCGTCGGTCAACATCGATCGTGGTTTCTGCGCCCGCTGCGGCACGCCGCTGACATATCGGCAGCCCGGCGGGCTGGAAATCGCGATCGGTGCCTTCGACGACCGTTCGGACCTGGCACCGCAGATCCAGGTCAACTATGCCGCGCGGTTGCCCTGGGTGGAGACGATCTTCGATCAGCCCGTCCACCAGGATCCTGATTATTACAACAGGCAGGAATCCATCATCTCCTTCCAGCACCCAGACCATGAAACGCCGGACTGGCCGACCAAAGGTTTACAACTATGAGCAGTCAATTGCGTACGCTTTATCCCGAGATCGAGGCGTTCGATTCCGGCATGCTCGATGTCGGCGACGGCCACCAGGTCTACTGGGAGCGTTCCGGCACCAAAGGCGCCAAGCCGGCGGTGTTCCTGCATGGCGGGCCGGGCGGCACCATTTCGCCAAAACACCGGCGGCTGTTCGACCCGAAGCTCTACGATGTCATCCTGTTCGACCAGCGTGGCTGCGGAAAATCGACGCCCAACGCCTCGCTCGAAGCCAATACGACATGGCACCTGGTCGCCGACATCGAACGGCTGCGCGAAATGGCCGGCTTCGACAAATGGCTGGTGTTCGGCGGCTCCTGGGGGTCGACGCTTGCGCTCGCCTACGCCGAGACCCATCCAGAACGCGTCAGCGAACTGGTGGTGCGCGGCATCTACACGCTGACGCGTGCGGAACTGGAATGGTACTATCAGTTCGGCGTCTCGGAAATGTTCCCGGACAAATGGGAGCGCTTCCTGGCGCCGATCCCGGAGGCCGAGCGCAGCGACATGATGGCCGCCTATCGCAAGCGGCTGGTCGGCACGGATCGAAAGGCGCAGATCGAGGCGGCCCGCGCCTGGAGCCTGTGGGAAGGCGAAACGATCACGCTGTTGCCGGAGCTTGAGACAAGCGGTCCGTTTGGGCAGGACGACTATGCCGTCGCGTTCGCCCGCATCGAGAACCACTATTTCGTCCATGCCGGCTGGCTGGAAGAGGGACAATTGCTGCGCGACGCGCACAGGCTGAGCGACATCCCCGGCACCATCGTCCATGGCCGCTACGACATGCCATGCCCGGCGCGCTATGCC
>NZ_RZQA01000204.1:0-8133 GCF_004022915.1 Mesorhizobium sp. M7A.F.Ca.US.006.04.2.1 | reverse complement strand
GGCCGATGTCGCCGGTACGAACGAGCCGGTCTGGGCCAGGATGGCGATCAGCGCGTTTTGCCTGAGAAACGTCGACTTGCCGCCCATGTTCGGGCCGGTCAGGAGCCAGATGGCGCCGTTCCGGGCAGCTCCCTCCGGCGACAGGTCGCAATCGTTGGCGACGAACGGGCCTTCGCCGGAGCGGCGCAAGGCCTGTTCGACCACCGGATGCCGCCCGCCCGTAATCTCGAAGGCAAGGCTCGAATCCACCACCGGCCGGCACCAGGCTTCGCTTTCCGACAGAAGCGCGAGCGCCGCGGAGACATCGAGCACGGCCAGCGCATCGGCGCCGGCGCGGATCTTCTCCGCTTCGCCGACCGCTTCCGTCGTCAGCGCCTCGAAGGCGGCCAGTTCGATGTTGAGCGCCCGGTCGGCGGCATTGGCGATCTTGGTCTCGAGCTCGGCAAGCTCGGTCGTGGTAAAGCGCATGGCGTTGGCCATGGTCTGGCGGTGGATGAAGCGCGCCTTGGCGCCATCGCTGCTGGTCATCACCGCATGATGGTTGGCGGTCACCTCGATATAGTAGCCAAGCACATTGTTGTGCCGGATTTTCAGCGAGCGGATGCCGGTCTCGTCGATCAGCGAGCGTTCCAGCCCGGCGATCACCTTTCGCGATTCGTCGCGCAGCGCCCGCATCTCGTCGAGATCGGCATGGTAGCCGCCACGAACGAAGCCGCCGTCGCGCTTGAGCAGCGGCAGTTCGTCGCCAAGTGCCTGCATCAGATGCTGCGAAAGCGCTTGGGGCAGTGCATGGATGGCGGCCAATGCCGCCGCAAGTTCCGGGGGCAGGGCGGTGGCGGCAAAGATTTCGGCGATCGCGCCTGCAGCCTCGAAGCCGGCGCGCAGCGCGCCGAGGTCGCGCGGCCCACCCCGGTTGAGCGCCAGCCTGGACAGCGCGCGGGGCATGTCGGCAACGCTCTTCAGGCTCGACCGCACCGCCTGGCAAAGTCGCGTTTCGGAACGGAAGAACGACACTGAGTCCAGCCTGGCGCCGATCGCCGCCGGGTCGGTCAGCGGCGCCATCAGCCGGTCGGCGAGCAGCCTTGCGCCGCCGCCGGTCACCGTGCGGTCGATCGCCTTGAACAGCGAGCCTTCGCGGCTGCCCGACAGCGTGCGCAGCAGTTCCAGATTGCCGCGTGTCGCCGGATCGATGAACAGGGTCGAACCCTGCTCCTCGCGTTCGGGCCGCGACAGCGGCGGGCGCTCCGCTTTCTGCGTCTTCTCGACATAGGCAATGGCGCCCGAGATCGCCGATAGTTCGGCGCGCGAAAAGGCGCCAAAACTGTCCGGCGTCGCCACATCGAAGAAGCGGGCGATGCGCCCTGTCGCCGACGCCGAATCGAACAGTGACGGTGGTTGCGGGCTGGCGACGCGGCCGAGCACGTCGAACACCGGCTTCAGCTCCGGATCGTGGAACACTGGCTCGGCAACGATCAACTCACGCGGATCAACACGGAAGATGTCAGCCAAAAGCCGGTCGGCGGTGGTGTCGGTGACGCGGAAGGCGCCGGTCGAGATGTCGATCCAGGCCAGCGCAAAGGAGTGGTCCGCTCCGCCTTTCACCCGCCCCAGCGCCATCAGGAAGCTCGATTCCGACGGCGCCAGCAATTTGTCCTCGGTGATGGTGCCTGGTGTCACCAGCCGCACCACATCGCGGCGCACCACCGATTTGCCGCCGCGTTTCTTCGCCTCGGCCGGATCTTCGATCTGTTCGCAGACGGCAACGCGGAAACCCTGGCCGATCAGCTTCTGCAGATAGTCGTCAGCAGCATGCACCGGCACGCCGCACATCGGAATGTCGAGCCCTTGATACTTGCCGCGCTTGGTCAAGACGATGCCCAGCGCCCGGCTCGCCTTCTCGGCATCGTCGAAGAACAGCTCGTAGAAATCGCCCATGCGGTAGAACAGCAGCGAATCCGGGTTTGCCGCCTTGATCTCGATGAATTGCTCGATCATCGGCGTGGCGCCGGCGTGGGTGGTCGGCACCGGCGTCATCGCCTCGGGGGCGTCCGGCTCGTTCGGGCTGTGCATGTTCATGCGCCGCACGCTAGCAGATGTGATCGCGCGGTTTAATGCCGGGGCTTCGAAAAACAGGGGACGACCGGGACGGCAGGATGCCCGCAATCGCGCGTACCAACCGCGATTCCGCACGCTGGCGGTTTACACGCGGCGGCGCGTGGTCTTAATTCGGTCCGACACAAAGCACCCGCTTCAACGAGGTGCTGCACCGGTGAGGAAATCAAGAACATCATGGCCAGGAAAACCGAGAACAGCGGTCCGTCCGTCAGTGCGCAGGAAGCGCTCGAATTCCACGCCATGGGTCGCCCCGGCAAGCTGGAGGTCGTCGCCACCAAGCCGATGGCGACGCAACGCGACCTCAGCCTCGCCTATTCGCCTGGTGTCGCGGTTCCGGTCCTGGCCATCGCCGAAGACCCCTCGCGCGCCTTCGACTACACGACGCGCGGCAACATGGTCGCCGTCATCTCCAACGGCACGGCTATCCTCGGTCTCGGCAATCTCGGCGCGCTGGCCTCCAAGCCGGTGATGGAGGGCAAGGCGGTGCTGTTCAAGCGCTTCGCCGATGTCGATTCCATCGACCTCGAGGTCGACACCGAGGACGCCGACGAGTTCATCAACTGCGTGCGTTTCCTCGGGCCCTCTTTCGGCGGCATCAATCTCGAGGACATCAAGGCGCCGGAATGCTTCATCATCGAGCAGCGGCTGCGCGAATTGATGGACATTCCGGTCTTCCATGACGACCAGCACGGCACTGCGATCATCTCCGCCGCCGGCCTGATCAACGCGCTGGAGATCACCGGTCGCGACATGAAGACCACGAAAATGGTCTGCAACGGCGCCGGCGCCGCCGGCATCGCCTGCATCGAGCTGATGAAGGCGATGGGCTTTTCGCCCGAAAACATCATCCTGTGCGACACCAAGGGCGTGGTTTTCCAGGGCCGCACCGAAGGCATGAACCAGTGGAAATCGGCGCATGCGGTCAAGACCGAGGCGCGCAGTCTCGCCGAGGCGCTCGACGGCGCCGACGTCTTCCTCGGCCTCTCCGCCAAGGGCGCGCTGACCACCGCCATGGTGCAGTCGATGGCCAAGAACCCGATCATCTTCGCCATGGCCAATCCCGACCCGGAAATCACGCCGGAGGAGGTCGCCGAAATCCGCACAGACGCCATCATGGCCACAGGGCGTTCCGATTATCCCAATCAGGTCAACAACGTGCTCGGCTTCCCCTATATCTTCCGCGGCGCGCTGGATGTCAGGGCAACCACCATCAATGACGACATGAAGATCGCCGCCGCCCAGGCGCTGGCGGCACTGGCGCGCCAGGACGTGCCCGACGACGTTGCCGCCGCCTATCAGGGTAATCGGCCGAAATTCGGCCCCAACTACATCATCCCGGTGCCGTTCGACCCGCGCCTGATCTCGGCCATTCCGATTGCGGTCGCCAAGGCGGCGATGGATTCAGGCGTCGCCCGCAAGCCGATCCTTGACCTCGACCGTTACGCGCAGGAACTGTCGGCCCGCCGCGACCCGATCGCCTCGACCCTGCAGCGCATCTACGACCGCGTGCGCCGCCAGCCCAAGCGCATCGTCTTCGCCGAGGGCGAGGAGGAACAGGTCATGCGCGCCGCCGTCTCCTATGTGAACCAGAAGCTCGGCACCGCCATCCTGCTCGGCCGCGACGACGTCATCAAGGAAAACGCCAAGCACGCCGGCATCGATCTCAACAAACAAGGCATCGAGATCATCAATGCAAGGCTGTCGCGCCGCAACGGCATCTACACCGACTACCTCTACGAGCGCATGCAGCGCAAAGGCTTCCTGTTTCGCGACTGCCAGCGGCTGATCAACAACGATCGCAACCACTTTGCCGCCTGCATGGTGGCGCTGGGCGACGCCGACGGCATCGTCACCGGCGTCACCCGCAACTATTCGACCGCGCTCGACGACATCCGCCGCGTCATCGACGCCAAGCCCGGCCACCGCGTCATCGGCGTCTCGATCGTGCTGGCGCGGGGCAAGACCGTGCTGGTCGCCGACACCGCCGTGCACGATATGCCGAACGCCGAGCAGATCGCCGACATCGCCGAGGAGGCGGCAGGCTTTGCCCGCCGCATGGGTTATGAGCCGAGGCTCGCCATGCTCGCCTATTCCACCTTTGGCCATCCGCAGGGCGAACGCTCCGAGCGCGTCCAGGAAGCCGTGCGCATCCTCGACAAGCGCCGCGTCGATTTCGAATATGACGGCGAAATGGCCGCCGACGTCGCCCTCAACGCCCGCGCCATGGCGCAATATCCGTTCATCCGCCTGACCGGCCCGGCCAATGTGCTGATCATGCCGGCGTTCCACTCGGCCTCGATTTCGACCAAGATGTTGCAGGAACTCGGCGGCTCGACGGTGATCGGGCCGCTGCTGGTCGGCCTGAACAAGCCGGTTCAGATCGTGTCGCTGAATGCCAAGGACAGCGATATCGTCAACATGGCGGCGATCGCGGCGTACACGGCGGGGACTTGAGGGGCTGGCCTCAGCGGTGAGTCGGCGAGGCGTTCAGCCCGGCGCGAATATGCGAGCGGCCTCGACGACCTCGTCCACCTGATCCTGCCGCAGCAAGTCGATCGGGACGCGGCCGTCGAGCTGCGCCGAGGGCCGCGTCAGCCACAGCCATGCGAGCCTCGGATTGGTGATCAGGGATAGCACGTCGCGAATGCCTGCAACCGGCCGGCCGTCGACGAACTGCACCAGCGGGAAGACATGTTTGCGGCCGCCCTTGCGCAAGGCGATGACCTCACCCCGCCGCTGCCAGCGGTGCAGGGTCGAGCGGGCGATGCGCAGATGCTCTTCCAGATAGGTCGAACCGGCGACGCGGCCGGCCCAGTCCTCGATCAGCATCGATTCGAGATCGTCGGACTTTGGCAGCGAAGGAGGCTCGACATCGGCCAACGGGGTCGTCGGCGGATTTGTCACGCCGGCAATACCGGCTTCGCTGCGGCGCGCGGCTTCCGCCGCCAGCGCGCGCACGAATTTCGAGGCCAGGCCGGGCAGGTCGGCATGGATGGCGTCGATGGCGCGCTGGTGCTTCGGTGACAGCAAGGTGACAGCGGACGCTATGCTGCCGGCGATCTTGCCGACCGAGACCATGGTGGGCTTGTTGATGGCCTCGTCATAGTGGGCAAGTGCACGTTCGACGTCTTCCGCGACCATCTCCGCGAAGTCGTCCTGCTTGAGGCCCTGGATTTGAAATCTGTTCATGCATCTGTCTTCTGGCCGCGCGCTCCCCCTCAGCTGCGGCCGATTGTTGAACTTCTAGTGCGGAAAACGGAAATCACGGCGGCGACGGATCCTGCCGCCCGACAGCTTGCTGTCTTGCATGTCTTGACACCCCAACTGACTGAGGGCGCACAGATGTTAGTCGCGGGCGCCCAGATTGCGTGTAGGTGTCATGTGTGACAGCCGCGCGACGGCATTTCCTTCTCCCCTTGTGGGAGAAGGTGGATTGGCGCGTAGCGCCAAGACGGTTGAGGGGTGTTCCAGCTTGGCGCCAAGCTACCCCTCACCCGGATTGCCATCCGATTTGTAAAGGAAAAATCGGGGCAATCCGACCTCTCCCACAAGGGGAGAGGTTAAAAGCGTCGGGACCCCTACAGCAATCCCGCCTGCTCAGCCTCGCGGCGCAAATTCTGACGGGGCCTGGGGCCGATCTGCTGGATCACCAATCCGGCTGCCAGTGAGCCAAGGTCGCCGCAAGTCTGCAGGTCGCGGCCTTGCGTGTAGCCATGCAGGAAGCCGGCGGCATAGAGATCGCCGGCGCCCGTCGTGTCGACCAGTTCCTTGATGGCGGTCGCCTTGATCACCACGGTCTCGTCGCCGCGCACGATCACCGAGCCTTTTTCCGAGCGGGTGACGGCGGCGATCCGGCAATCCTTGCGGATCTGGGCCAGCGCCTCGTCGAACGACGATGTCTGGTAGAGCGATTTGATCTCGTGGCTGTTGGCAAAGACGATGTCGACCGTGCCCGAGCGCACCAGGTCGAGGAATTCGTCGCGGTAGCGGTCGACGCAGAACGAATCCGACAGCGTCATCGACACTTCTCGGCCTGCCGCGTGCGCCAGCTTCGCCGTCTGGCGGATCGCTTCCTTGGCGCGCGGCGGGTCCCACAGATAGCCTTCGAAATAGGTGACCTTGGCGCCAGAAGCCTTATCGGCCTCGACATCCTCCGGCCCAAGCTCGACGCAGGCGCCGAGATAGGTGTTCATCGAACGCTCGCCGTCAGGGGTGACGAAGATCATCGACCGCGCCGTCGGCGGCTCGCCCTTGAGCGGCGTGGTGTCGAAGGCGACGCCCTGTGCATGGATGTCGTGGGCGTAGATTTCGCCCAGCGCATCGTTGGAAACCTTGCCGAAGAAGGCGGCGCGGCCGCCGAAGCTGGCGACGCCGGCCGCCGTGTTGCCGGCGCTGCCGCCGGACGCTTCGATCGCCGGGCCCATGCGGCTGTAGAGCAGTTCGGCGCGTTGTGTGTCGATGAGGTTCATCGCGCCCTTGATGATGCCGTTGGTCTCGAGGAATTCCTCGTCGCACTGGGCGATGATGTCGACAATGGCATTGCCGATGCAAAGCACGTCATAATCCGGCATCAAAATCTCCGCCAAAAACCCGAGCCGGCTTCTTGCCACGCCGGCCCGGCGCGGGTCTAGCGATTTGAAACCGGTTTGCCTAGGGCGTGACACGCAACTTTGGCGGAACAGGCAAAGGCGCATCAGCCGCGAGGCGCTATGACAATTCGACCGTGGCCGAAGCATTTCATCGCCGCACCGCCTATAAGCCTGGATCAGACGATCCCGCTTCGAAGGCGAGCCAGCCCCCAATGTCTACAAAAAGCATGTCGACGAAGAACGAGCCTGCAAAAAACGATCTGACCACCGACCTGGTACTGCTCGTCGTGCTGGCAGTGCTCTGGGGCGCCTCCTACACCTTCATCAAGATCGGCGTCGAAACCATCCCGCCGGTCACCTTCATTGCCGCCCGCACCCTGATCGCTGGCGGCATCCTGTTGGCCATCATCCGCTGGCGCGGGCTCGCCTTGCCGGGCGATGCTGCAAGCTGGCGCCGCTTCGCCTTCCAGGCCTGCCTCAACAGCGTTATTCCGTTCACCCTGATCGCCGCGGCCGAACGCTCGGTCGATGCCGGCCTCGCCACCATCCTCAACGCGACCTCGCCGATCTTCACCTTCCTCTTGACCGCGCTCATCACCCGCCACGAGCCGGTCACCTTGCGCAAACTGATCGGTGTGGGCGCCGGCATTGCCGGCATCTGCCTCATTATCGGCACGCAGGCGCTGAGTGGCCTCGGTCATGAATTGTGGGCGCAATTGGCAATCGTCGCCGCGACGGTCTGCTATGCCGGGGCCGCCATTTTCGGCCGCGGTTTCAAGGGCCTCGACCCAATGCTACCGGCCGCCGGTTCCATGTTGTGCGGCGCCGTCATCCTCGTGCCGCTCAGTCTGGTGTTCGACCAGCCGTGGACGCTGGCGCCATCGACCGCGTCGATCCTGGCCCTGCTCGGCCTGTCGGTCTTTTCCACCGCGCTGGCCTTCGTCATCTATTTCCGCCTCATCCACACGCTGGGTTCGGTCGGCACCACCTCGCAGGCCTATCTGCGCGTGCCGATCGGCGTCGGCATCGGCGCTCTCTTCCTCGGCGAAAGTCTTGGTTCGACGGCATGGCTGGGCATGGGTTTTGTCGTGGCCGGGGTCGCTGCCATGACCATCCCGGTTCGAAAGCCGGCATTTGCGCGGTAGACGCCAGCCCGCTTGTGCTCATGGCCTGCGCTGCCTATCTCGGAAGCATCCGCCTTTTAGGCGGCGTCCGCTAACCGGGGGTGTGACAAGGTGATTTTCGACGCTGCCCGCGCTGCGGCCCTCGAGCTGATTTCGCCTCCCTTTCGGGCCGTGTTCGTCAAGACGCTGGGCTTGACCGTGCTGGCACTGGTGGCTCTGTGGTTCGGCCTGACGAGCCTCGTCGAGTGGCTGGCGCTGCCGTGGCTGCAGACGCTGTGGCCCGGCATGCCGTCCTGGGCCGGGTG
>NZ_RZQA01000203.1:0-8136 GCF_004022915.1 Mesorhizobium sp. M7A.F.Ca.US.006.04.2.1 | reverse complement strand
CCATGAGCGTCAACCGCGACCAGCGCGTCGACCTCGAAGTCGTCGCCACCCTCATCCCGCCACAGTCGCGCGTGCTCGATGTCGGCTCGGGCGACGGCTCGCTGCTCGAACTGCTGCAGGACACCAAGCAGGTCGACGGCCGCGGACTCGAGCTGTCGCAGCGCGGCGTCAACGAATGTGTGGCGCGCGGCCTCTCGGTCATCCAGGGCGATGCCGACAAGGATCTCGAATTCTATCCCGACAAGGGCTTTGACTTCGTCGTCCTGTCGCAGACGCTGCAGGCCACCCGCAACCCCAAGCTGGTGCTCGACGAACTGCTCAGGATCGGCAACCGCGCCATCGTCTCCTTCCCCAATTTCGGCCATTGGCGTGTGCGCCTGTCGCTGTTCCTCAACGGCCGCATGCCGGTGACCAAGGACCTGCCCTATTCCTGGTACGACACGCCCAACATCCACTTCTGCACCATCCGCGATTTCGTCAATCTGTGCGACGAACTCGGCGCGACAGTCGAGAAGGCAACCGCCCTCGACGCCGCCGGCCAGAAGATCGGCCTGTCGATGCCGTGGTGGTTCTGGAATTTCTTCGGCCAGCAGGCAGTGTTCTTGCTGAAACGGTAATTTCCGCACCGATCAAAGACCCGACTCGCCAAGCAACAGTGTGTTTGCCGCCGAGCAAAGTCGCCCTGTATGACGATCGCGAACCAGTGTAAATGGCGTCGACTGTTTGACAGCGGGCTAGTGCGGCTATAGCCACACTGACGGCTCGGGGGGGCAAAAATGGTCGAAGAACGCGCAACTTATTCACTCGTCGTCGAAATGGAGAATGCAAAGTCGATCGACTGGGACGAGATCGGCGTTGGGATGAAGGCCTTGGCTCGGGAAATCTCATCGGTTTCAGCAACCGGTTCAGCGCATACCTTTCATACGACGACTTCTTTTCAAGAACCTTTGCGTTGATCTGGTTTTTCCCGATGGCCCGTGGAGACGGTCGATTTGCCTCGAAGCGAGCGATCAACGCCAACAATGTAGCGTTTCGACGCGAGTGGATCCTCAGCCACCCTTTTCCAAAACATAACGGCTTCAAGGTTTCCTGCACTTTGCTGATGCGCGAACTGCTGCGGGAAGGCCACAAAATTCATAATGTCAACGCACGCGTTTATCACTATTCGCCGCGGGGCTGGCGGTTCTTTTACTGGCGCGCCCTGGTTACAGGTCGCGACGCCGACCGGAAGTTCGTTGCGCTCAATTCGCCGAGCCGCACGCGACGGATAGTCAAGTCCTTCAGCCGGTGGCTCACCATGTCATGGCGCACGACACGACGGATCGTAGGCCATGCCCGGGAAACCGGGATGCCGCTTTGGCAGGTTCCCTTTTCTCTGATTGTCGGTCAGGCATTTTATGGTTTGGCGTTTTGGGGCCAGTTCAGTTTCGCAACTGGCATGGTTCGCGACAAAATCGAAACGGTGCCAGACTATGTTGGGCATAGCTAGACGCTGTACCGCCATTCCTTGAACCGCAGTTCAGCGTCCAATTGATCCTTGATCCGGCGATTGCTCCAGAACATCCGTGGCCTTGTGCGGATGTTCGACGCCGTCGACGAACACCACATCGGCCTCCGAATTGTCCGTGCGCAGCGCCAGTATCGCTTGGTAGGCCGGCGAATTGTACCAGCCATGCACATGCTGCCTGTCGGGAAATTCTATGATGATCAGATGGCCAGGCCAGTCGTTCTCGATCACCTCCACATCGCCGCCATGGACCAGAAAACGGCCGCCGAAAGGTTCCAGCGTGGCATCTATCCTATGCAGATATTCGACGATCTGCGGACCCATTGTGGCTTGGCGCATATGGGCGACGGCGTAAGCGGCCATGACTGAACTCCCTTGTCATCGAAGCCGAGTTGCCGGCCTCTGCATGGGCAATCTGACCAAAGGCCGAGCGCTAAGCGATTACGTCTGAGGTAATGGGATGTATGCTATCTGTCATGATGGGTTGCTTCCACGGTGATTCGTAATGCTATGTGCGGCGGTGCTGTTGCAATTGGAACGCTAAGAGCGGGGATTCGTTGTCTCGCCTGGATTGAGTACCGGCACGGTGGGTGACAGGGGCAGTCGTTTTTTATAGCGTCGCGCCGACTGTGATGTGGTGTAGAGAAAGGGAAGTCCAATCCATTCGACCGTTCTGAAAATCGAAAAGTCCTGGACAGACGCGCAACCCTGCGCAGGAAACAGCTGACAGACATGGCCGGGATCGATCCAGTACCTCTCATCACGGTCATTACGCCGACCCACAACCGACGCGAAACAGTGTTGCGCGCCGTGGAAAGCGTATTCTCCCAGAGCATGTCGAGGTTTGAGCACATTGTCGTCGACGATGGTTCGACCGATGGGACCGAAGCGGCGCTGGCCCGCATCCAGGACCCGCGGCTGATCTATGTCGGGGCGAAATGGCGAGGCGCCAACGCCGCCAGGAATGCCGGCATCGAGCGGGCGCGGGCACCGTTGGTGACGTTCCTCGATTCCGACGACATCTACTTGCCGCACCGGCTTGAACGAACCCTGACCTGGTTCGATGAAAATCCTGCACTGCAAGTGCTGATCAGTTCGTTCGTGTCCCTGAAGGGCAATCGCATCACAAACTGCGCCAACCCAGAGGCATTCGTGAGCCCCGCAATGCTTGAGCGGACGCTGGTTGGGCAGACCATCTTCATCGCCGGCTCCGCGATCACTGCTCGCCGTGAAGCCTTGCTGGCCATCGGCGGCTACGACAGCGACATCACCCGCATGCAGGATCGCGAATTGCTGCTGCGCCTTGCCCGGCGCTTCGGTGCGCAACTGTCCGAGGACCTCGACTGGACGAAATACAATTCGGAGAACTCGATTTCCGGCCGCCGTGACGGCTATGTCGAGGCCTATGCGAACCTGATGGGCAAACATCCTCATATTGCCCACGCCTACCCGCACATTCCGCCTTACATGATCTCGCGGCAGCTCATCGCCGATATCCTGCGAGGCAGGATACCGGAGGCATTCCAGGGCTATATGGCCAACCGATCGTCGAAAGCGCTTGGCTACTCGCTGCCGGAATTGATGCAAGGCTATGTCCATGGCCGACGCTGGCGCCGCGATCTCTCCAACGAGTTTCGCAACCAATGTGGCGCCCGGCTCGCCTGAACCCAGAGCAACTCCAGGAAAATCGTGGAACGGTTTTCCCTCCGGATTGCGTGAACCGCACTATCGAGAGCTCAGCGGTCAAGTTCGGGAAAATACGGATCCGATAAAAACCGCCTGTCCCGTTCGCCCTGCAGGCAGTCTATCGGCTTGGCCGCGTCGACGGGGGTGATTCTCGCCTTGTCCCGAATGCCGCTCACTTCGAGGATCAGCTTGCGCCGGATGGCTGTCGAAAACTCCGCGGCGGCATAGATGGGCAGCACGAAGGAACCGGGCCCGCCGGTCACGCACTGCGCGTAATACTGGTCGAGATGGCTGAAGGTGGGCGACGGGCTGATCAGGATCGGCAGGCCGTTGACGACGATGCCTTTGGCAGTCGCCGCATCACGCGTCGCGGTGACTGGCGGCCCGATATTGTTCGGTCCGTCGCCCGAAATGTCGATGACGCTACGTTCGCCCTGGAAAGACGTGCGGTCGAAAAGCTCGGCACCGAAGGCCAGCGCGCCGGAAATCGAAGTGCCGCGAAAGCTGCGGAACGGGCGCGCCGCGACCTCGTCGGCAAAGCTGTTGGCGCTCTCGGCACTATCGATGATCTGCCAGCCGATGACCGCGTCGTCGCGCACCGTGCCGGCCCACTCGAAATAGGTCAGCGCTATGCGGCCCGTGGCGCCGGCGCGAACAGCCTTGATGAAGTCGGGATGCCGCAGCGCCTCGACATAACCGGCGCGCTGCAGCGCGAACTCCTTCTCGTCCATCGACAGCGAGATGTCGACTGCCAGCACCAGCTCGACGTCGACGGCGAGCGCATCCCGCGGCGAGGCGGCGGGAGCAGCCTGGGCGCAGGCAAGACAGGCAAGCAGGCGCAGAGCATCAAGCATGGCCGTCACCAGGTTGTTCTCCCGAAGAGCTTCCCTCGCGATCACGGCAAAATAAAGCTTTGCTTCCCCGTCCGGATATCAGCTCATTTCTTGCGGCGGGCGGCGACTGGCGGCGGTTCGATCGCGCCGGCTCTGACGCGGGCGGGCTTCAGCGCTGGCGCACCGGAATCCTTGACGATCGTCAACGCGCGCGGGAAGAAGTGGTTGTTGTGCTGGCCGCGCCCGATGTTGAGGATCGCTGTCGCCGGCAAACGCTTCTCGAGCATCGACAGCACGCGTCTTAGCGATGGGCCGTCGAATGCATCCAGCGCCTCGTCGATGATCACCCATTTCGGCTGCCGCAACGCGAGCCTGGCGAAGGCCAGCGAGCGCTGTTCGTCATCGCCCAACTCATGGTCCCAACGCCCGGCGCGGTCGAGCGATGAGGATAGCCGTCCCAGACCGACCTCGGCCAGCACCGCCGAAATGTCGGCATCGTCCGCCGGCGCGGGGCCGTTCGGGTGATCGAGGACTTCGCGCAATGTGCCGACCGGAAAATAAGGCACGCGCGGCACGAATATGGGGGTTTCTCCCGCCGGCAGGCCGATCCGGCCGCTTCCCCATGGCCACAGGCCGGCAATGGCACGAAAGAACAGCGTCTTGCCCGCACCGGGATCGCCGGTGATCATGACGCGCTCGCCGGGGCGGATTTCGACATGCGGGTCGGCGAGCCTGGTGCAGCCCTCCGGCGAGGCCACTTCGAGCTTCTCGAAAGTCAGGCTGCCACTGACGTTTTGGCCGAAGGCGATGCGCTTTTCGGTGTCGTGCAGCGCATCGGTTTCATCGAGCGCGATGCGGAAATCGGCCACGCGCATCAGCGTGGCGCGCCAATCGGCAATGCTGCCGATGTTGTTGATGAACCAGCGCAAGGAGGAGTGGACCTGGTTGAATGCGCCGACCGCCATCATCAGCCCGCCAAAGCTGATATCACCTGAGAAATAGACGGGCGAAGCAACCAGTATGGGCGCCACGACGGTGATCCAGCCATAGGTGTCGGTCACCCAGGACAGGTTGATCTGGGCGGTGTAGATGCGCCGCATGGCGCCGAGCACCGTGCCGAGATCGAGTTCGAGCCGCCGCCTGGCGTCGGCCTCGCCATGATACAACGCAATGGCATCGACATTCTCGTTGACGCGCACCATCGAGGAGCGCAGCTCGGCTTCGCGTGTATAGCGGTCGCTGTTCAGGCGGATGAGCGGCCGCCCGACCAGCCAACTCAGCCAGGAGGCGATGCCGGCGTAAAGGATGGCGGCCCAGACCATATAGCCAGGTATGGCCAGCGAGGTCCCGCCGATGTGGAACACGAAGCCCGAGGACAGCTCCCACAGCACGCCGACGAAGGACACGAGCAGGATGCACGACTGCAGCAGGCCGACGCCGAGATCGGTTGACAGATCGGACAGATGCGCGGCGTCCTGCTGCATGCGCTGGTCGGGATTGACGCCGATGGCGCCGGCATTGGCCAGCCGGAAGGCGCGCGCCGGCCGCATCCATTGATCGATCAGATCCAGCGTCAGCGCCTCGCGCAGCTTGAGCCTGATCATCTGGTTGAGCCAGGTCTGGCCGATATTGAGCACCAGAAGTCCCCCGGCTATGGCCGCGAAGACGAGGAGCTGGTGCAAAAAGGCCGCCATGTCGCGGCGGGCAAGCGCATCGTAGAAAGGCTGGTTCCAGCGGTTGAGCAGAACCTGGCCGATCGACGTTGCGATGATCACGGCCATGATGCCGACCGATGTCCACAGCAACCATCTGCGAACCGGCGATCCCGCAAGCGCCCGCCGGATCGTCATCACCTGATCGTGCAGGCTGCTGGCCTCGACCGCCACGGCAACCGGCTGAACGGCGGCGGCATTGTCCGGTTGATCAGCCATGGCCGAGGTCCTTGCGTCAGTGCTGCAACCGGATGGAGAAACTTGACAGGCGTTCGTATGGGCTGCCGGATGGGCTGTCGGTCTGCTTGCGACAGATAGGCAGGGAAACGACGTCAGGCACGCTTGCCGCGATCACGAAGCCGTCACCCGCGCAGCCAAGGGCTTGGCATCCGCTTTGTGACGGCCAAGCCGGGTGGCGCCATGCGGCGACAGCACCGGCACGAAGACGCGGCGCGATGCGCGCTGCGCCACCGGCACGCCTTGATAGAGCCGCTTCTGCGCCTCGACCACGATGACCCCGGAAAAGATCGGCCACAGCCGCCGGCCGGCGCGCTCCAGTACATTGTGGAAGCGCATCATGAAACGGCGCCGCGATGGCGGAAAGAACAGCGCATCGGACCAGGCTGCGGGCGTGAAATTGGCCTCGCGCAGCAATTCCGTAAGCTGGCCGCGCGAAAAAGGCCGGCCGTTGCCGAATGGGGTGTGCTCGAAGCGCGCCCAGACACCACGCCGGTTGGGCACGACGATGACCACCCGGCCGGCCGGCGACAGCACGCGCCAGATCTCGTTCAGCGTCTCACGCGGGTTCTCGACATGTTCGAGCGAATGGACGAGCAGCATGCGGTCGATGCAGGAATCGACCAGCGGCAGTTCCTCGTCGAAGACCAGTGCCGTCGCCGTCGGCCCCGTCGCCGGCCACACCACCGCGCCTTGCGTTGCCGGCATGAAGGCGAAGACCCGCTCGGCGTCGCTGCCGAACCGCTCCAGCCACGGCAAGGTGTAGCCCAGACCAACCAGCCGCTCGTTGGGAACGGCCGCCCATATCGACGACAACGCCATGGTGATCGAACGCTCGGCGAACCGGCCGAGCGTTGTCGAATAGAACGAGCGAAGATCGACGATGTCGGAATGCATGGCAGGGATGTAGCCGTGATGTCGCCAGGTTTCAACAAAAGGCCGCGACGACCCGACATTCCGGGAATGTCATTCGACATCCGGGATGACATCGACCCGCAAGCGCCCTATGTCTGCGGCCATAACGGAGAGATATGATGCCGGTCGAAATCGAACAGTTCATGTGCCGCAGCGACAATTTCGGCGTGCTGGTGCATGACCCCAAAAGCGGCCAGACCGCGATCATCGATGCGCCCGAGGAAGCGCCAATCTTGGCCGCGATAAAGCGCACCGGCTGGACGCCGACGATGATCCTGACCACACATCATCACATGGATCACGTTGAGGCCAATCTGGCGCTGAAGGAGCGCTTCAAGCTGCGTATCGTCGGCCCGGAGGCCGAAAAGGCCAAGATCCCCGGCATCGACGAGACCGTCGAAGACGGCTCGGTTCTCCATCTTGGCGATGAAAGGATCGAAGTCATCGCCACCCCCGGCCACACTGCCGGCCACGTTTCCTATTATTTGCCGGCCTCGAGCGTGGCGTTCACCGCCGACACGCTGTTTGCGCTGGGTTGTGGGCGGCTGTTCGAATGCAAGCCGCCGGTAATGTATGATTCGCTGAAGAAGCTGGCTGCACTTCCAGCTGAAACGGCCATCTATTGCGGCCACGAATACACGCTCTCCAACGCCCGTTTCGCGCTGACCGTCGACCCGTCCAATTCAGCATTGAAGGAACGCGCCGCCAGGATCGAAAAGCTGCGCGCCGAGAACAAGCCGACGCTGCCGACGACGATCGGCGAGGAACTGTCGACCAATCCCTTCCTGCGCTGGCACGACCCGGCGATCCGCAAGCATCTTGGGCTGGAGAAGGCTTCCGACGCCGAGGTCTTTGCCGAAATCCGCAAGCGCAAGGACAACTTCTAGAGCCCGTGATATCGTCGACGCCATGACCAGCTCCGCCGAAATCATCGCGACGCTCGGGCTGAAGCCGCATCCGGAAGGCGGCTGGTATGCCGAGACCTTTCGCGATGGCACTGGCGGCGCGCGCGGCCATTCGACCGCCATTTATTTCCTGCTTGAGGAGCATCAGGTTTCGGCCTGGCACCGGGTCAAGGACGCCGCCGAGGTCTGGCATTTCCATGCCGGCGCCCCGCTGGCACTGGCAATGTGGGAAGAAGGCAGCACCGTTGTGGAGCAGGTGCTTGGAATCGATCTCGCAGCCGGTGAGCGGCCGCAGATCGTCGTGCCGGCGGGCTGGTGGCAATCGGCGCGCAGCCTCGGCG
>NZ_RZQA01000202.1:0-8187 GCF_004022915.1 Mesorhizobium sp. M7A.F.Ca.US.006.04.2.1 | reverse complement strand
ACCACTATGAAGAGGCGGGTCGCTATTGGTTTTCGACCCAGCCCACCCTGAACCGCCTAGCTGACGATCGCGCCAAAGCGCTGCCGGATCACGAAGTCGATGCCGCAATCACCGAAGTGCTCCGCGAGGACGCAGCCAGCAAAGGCGGGTTCCATCGCGTCTTCGCCGCGCCGGACGATCCGGTGACGATCGACGAAGCGCATTCGCTTTCGCTTGTAATCCTGAATCCTAGTCTGGTTCACGCAGGGAGAGGAGCCGCAATGTCGCCAGCGAGTGACGCCGTGGCGGATGCACTAATGAGGTGCCGTGCTTCCCAACGTCGCTTGCGGAATACGCTTATCTTCGTCGCTCCTGATGAAGCGAACCTAGACACCGCGCGGGAAGTGATGCGCAAAGCGATGGCGTGGGCTTCGATCGACCATGACGTGAACAACGAGAAAGGTCGCCTCCGATCGCAGACAACAAGAACGCAAGCCGACGATGCCAAGGATAAGGCGAAGACCAACCGCGAGTCGGCGCTGAAAGCGATCCGCGCTGCCTGGAGCCACATACTTTATCCGGTAAAGAGCGAAACCCCCGGAAAGCCCTTCGATCTTGAACATAGCCTGATCTCCTCTCGCGACAGGGCCGCGATCCCACATGTTGTCTACGATAAGACAAAGGCCGACGGGATTGTCCTTGAAAAGCTGGGCACCGAGCGGCTTTGGCACGCGCTGAAGCCGATCTGGCCAGATGATCGCCCCCACCTATCCATTACCGAAATCGCCGATTGGTTTGCGGCTTATGTCTATCTGCCGAAATTGCGCGATAGGATCGTCCTGGAAGGCTCGGTTCGCGATGCTATTGCGAAACTCGATCCACAGTTCGGTTATGCCGATGGCTTCGACCAGGCCACGGGAAAGTACCATAGGCTGATCTGGGCAAAGAACCCACCGGAGTTCGCGTCTCTAACGGCGATGATCGTGCGGGAAGCGGAGGCGCAGAAGCAACTAAACGAAGAAGGCGTCCCTGCGCCTCGGTTGGAGCCAGGGGCATTGCCTGGCTCGACAGCTCATCCGGGCAGTCCCGACCCTGGCGGAACAAGACCGTCCGCACCCGGCAAACCTCGACGTTTCTATGGCTCTGTCGAGCTCGACATGGTCCGCCCCGTTAAATCATTTGACGCGATCCTCAATGCCGTGGTGATGGAGCTTCAGCGCACACACAGTGCGAAGGTGAAACTAACGCTCGAAATCGAGGCCGAAGCGAGCGACGGCTTTGCAGACAGTGAAGTTAGCGTCGTTCGCGACAACGCCCGGCAGCTCAAGTTCAAATCCGAATCAACCGGCTTTGAAGATTGATTCAGCTTTAATGAAAGTTAGAAAGCGGAATTTCACGGAGATGCGTCGGCCTGCCCGAAAATTGACTGAACATGTCGACCGCGCGGGTGACTGTGCCGATCTACGCACTCCCCCTGGCGCTCCCCGGCGCCAGATAGCAAAAAGGCCCGGTTACCCGGGCCCTTTATGCTTTTCAAATCTAAGAAGATTTGGAGCGGGTGAAGCGATTCGAACGCTCGACCCCAACCTTGGCAAGGTTGTGCTCTACCCCTGAGCTACACCCGCTCGCACGGCGTCTTGGCCGCAAGCCGGGCCTATATGGCTGAAGAGCGCGGCGATTGCAACAGGGAAATCGCAGGCTTTTTTACGACCCGGCAAGCGAGGCCGGCAAGCCGCCGGCGGGCGCGCGAGTGGCACGCGGCGGGGGCGCCACCGCAAAGGGCGGGTGCCGCTCACCGTGATGTCGCATGACGGTCTTGTGTCGGCTGCCCCATTGGCCGTAAACGGCTGGCTAGAGAAACGGGACGAAGACGAAACCGATGCCGAAGACCGAAACCGATTTGATGGCCTTTCTCGCCGAACTCGGGATTGCCGCCTCGACGAAGCGCCATCCGCCGCTCTACACGGTCGCGGATTCGCAGGCGCTGCGCGGCGAGATCGCCGGCGGGCACACGAAAAACCTGTTCCTGAAGGACAAGAAAGACAATTTCTTTCTGGTCACCGTCGGCGAGGACGCGGTCGTCGACCTGAAGCAGATCCACCAAGTGATCGGCGCCGCCAGCCGGGTTTCTTTCGGCAAACCGGAGATGCTGATGGAGCTGCTCGGCGTCACGCCGGGCGCCGTCACGGTCTTTGGCATCATCAACGACACGGCAAACAGGGTCAAGCTCGTGCTCGACAAGGATTTGATGGAGCATGCGGTGATCAATGGGCATCCGCTGACCAATGAGGCGACGACATCGATCGCAGCGAGCGACCTGATCAGATTCGTCGAGGCAACCGGGCACGATGCTGCTATCTTGAAAGTCTCCGCGTGATCGCCACATGGATGGCTTAAAACCGATGGTCTGAAGCATAGGGCGCCTGGCCGCCGGCCGGCGGCGCCACGGAAGGGTAAAGAGATGAGCGACAACAATCCGTTCGGCGGCCCCTTTGGCGGCAATGGCGGCCAGTACACCACCTCGGTGCAGTATGGTGGAACCGCGCCGGCGCCGGCGAAAGTCGCGCTTGGCGATACGCCCGCCGCTCCCGCCGATGTGATCAAGGACACGACGACGGCTGCCTTTGCCGCCGATGTCATCCAGGAATCGCGCCGCCAGCCGGTGCTGGTCGATTTCTGGGCGCCCTGGTGCGGACCTTGCAAGCAACTGACGCCGCAGCTGGAGAAGGCGGTCAAGGCCGCCGGCGGCAGGGTCAAGCTGGTCAAGATGAACATCGACGACCATCCGTCGATCGCCGGCCAGCTCGGCATCCAGTCGATCCCGGCGGTCATCGCCTTCAAGGACGGCCAGCCGGTCGATGGCTTCATGGGCGCCATCCCGGAGAGCCAGATCAACGAATTCATCACCAAGGTCGGCGGCAAGGGCAATGGCGCGCCGCCGGTGGCCGAAGCTCTGGCTGCGGCGACCGAGGCGCGCGACGCCGGCGACATGCAGACCGCGGCCGACATTTATGACGCCATCCTGGCGCAGGCGCCGGAGACGATCGAGGCGATCGCCGGACTGGGAGAGCTGCTGTTCGAGGCCGGCGACACGGAAGGCGCCGAGGCGCTTTTGGCAACAGCCCCGGAGGCCAAGAAGGATGCGCCGCCGGTGGCAGCCCTGCGCGCCAGGATGGCGGTTGCGGCGCAGGCGGCGGCTCTCGGCAATCCAGCCGAATTCGAGCGGCGCCTTGCGGAAAATCCCGGAGATCACCAGGCGCGTTTCGATCTGGCCATGATCCAGAACGCCAACGGCGACCGTACGGCCGCCGCCGACAATCTGCTGGCCATCATCAAGGCCGACCGGGCCTGGAACGAGGATGGCGCGAGGACGCAATTGCTGCAGCTGTTCGAGGCCTGGGGCATGACCGACGAGGCGACGCTGGCCGCGCGCCGCAAATTGTCGGCGCTGCTGTTTTCCTGAGCCGGCTGCCGGTTGTTTTGCCGCACGGGCTTGGCGTCGGCGATGATTGCGCCAGATTAGGGCCAAGAACTCACGCGCTTTTTGATGGCGCGATCGGAGGAATGAGGTGCAAGCGGGAAACGCGCATTACCGGCTCGCCAAGGATTTGCCGTCGACGATCCCTATCTTTCCGCTCGAGGGGGCGCTTTTGCTGCCGGGAGGCCGCATGCCGCTCAACATCTTCGAGCCGCGCTATCTGCAGATGGTGGACGAGGCGATCGCCGGCTCGCGGCTCATCGGCGTCATCCAGCCCAGTCTCGACGGGGCCTTGCGCGACGACGGCGAGCCGGAACTCTGCAATGTCGGTTGCGCCGGGCGCATCATCGCCTTTTCCGAGAGCGGCGACGGCCGTTACCTGATTTCGCTGCAGGGCGTGTGCCGGTTCCGCATCGCCCATGAATTGACGGTCAAGACGCCGTTTCGCCAGTGCAAGCCCTCGCCTTTCCTTGCCGATCTCGATGAGGACCAGGCGGGCAACGAGATCGACCGGCCATCGCTGCTCAAGGCATTTCGCGCCTATCTGCAGGCCAACGACCTCGAGGCCGACTGGGAAAGCGTCAGCCGGGCCGAAAATGCCATGCTGGTCAATGCGTTGTCGATGATGGCGCCCTACGGGCCAGCCGAGAAACAGGCGCTGCTCGAAGCGGCGGATTTGAAGACCCGGGCCGAGACGCTGATCGCCATCACCGAAATGGCGCTGGCGCGCGAGAATGAGGATTTTGGGTCGAGTTTGCAGTAAGAGGGCGCGATGGCGGACGGACGTGACGGGAAGAAGGTCGACCCCAGGCTGCTGGAACTCTTGGCCTGCCCACTGACCAAGGGGCCGCTGGCCTGGGATCCGGAGCGCGGCGAACTGATTTCCAGGGTCGCCAAGATTGCCTATCCGGTGCGTGACGGCATCCCGATCATGCTGCCTTCCGAGGCGCGGACGCTTTCGGTGGAGGATGTGCTGGCCCCGCCACCGCCACGTTTGGGTGGGCCGGGCTGAGGGGCACGTTTCTTGTACCCAATAGGCCGGCAGGACAGAGGGGGCGCGAAGGATCGCCGACGTCCGCTTTCGTTCCGTTCTTGGCATGGCCTTGCCTACTGAAAATTCCGCCCCTTGGGCATGACCTGTTCCGCTTCTTCCGACAGCGTTGCGAGATCCTGCCGGATCGGCGCGCTTTGTTTGGCGGGGCTGAAGCGATCCGAACCGTCCTTGGCGAGGTCTCTCGGAGGAACCACTGGTGCAGCCTCGCTGACCTTCTCCAGAAGCACGGTCAGCCAGGGCGTCAGATCCTCGATCTTCTCGGCAACGATGTGGACCACACCCGATTCCGACTGCAATTTCCCGGTGACCTTGACGAACCGGGCCCCCATGACGATAGGCCGATAGCGGTCGAAGGTTCTTTGCCAGAAGATGATGTTGGCCACCGCCTTGTCGTCCTCCAGCGTCAGGAAGATCGCATTGCCCTTGCCGGGGCGCTGCCGCACCAGCACGAGGCCGGCGACCGAGACGCGCCTGCCATCGCGCACGGAAGGAAGATTCGCATTGGGGATGACGCCGGCGCGGTCGAGCCGCTCGCGCAGGAAGGCGACCGGATGCGCCTTCAGCGACAGGCCGAGCGCGCGGTAATCGTGGATGACATGCTCGCCGAGCGGCATTTTCGGCAGCCTCGTCTCCGGTTCCAGCTCGCGCAGGCGAAGCGCCGGCTGGTCGAACAGCGGCAGCCTTTCGGCGGCGCTCTTGCCGTCGAGCGCGCGCACCGCCCACAAGGCTTCGCGACGATCAAGACCGAGCGAGCGAAAGGCATCGGCCTGCGCCAGTTTTTCGATCTCGCCGACATCGAGGCCGGAGCGCAGCCAGACATCCCTGACGGATACATAGCCTGAGCCGCGCCGCTCGACGAAAGCCTCCATGCGCTCTTTCGACAGGCCCTTGATCTGGCGGAAGCCGAGCCGGACGGCATGCTTCGTCTCGATGACGTCGCGCATTTCGGCATGGCGTGGCAGGATGCGGGCCGGATCGAAAGGCGCCTTTTCCAACGTACAATCCCACACCGAAAAATTGACGTCGACGTCGCAGATGTCGACGCCATGGTCGCTTGCGTCGCGCACGAGTTGGGCCGGCTGGTAAAACCCCATCGGCTGCGAATTCAGGATCGCGGCGCAGAACACGTCGGGATAGAAGGTCTTGAACCAGCAGGAGGCATAGACGAGCAGGGCGAAGGAAGCAGCATGGCTTTCAGGAAAGCCGTATTCGCCAAAGCCCTCGATCTGCTTGAAGCAGCGCTCGGCGAAGTCCTTCGTGTAGCCCTTGCCGACCATGCCATTGATCATACGGTCGCGGTAATTGCCGATGGTGCCGGTGCGCTTGAAGGTGGCCATGGCGCGGCGCAGTTCATCGGCTTCGCCCGGTTTGAAACCGCCGGCGACGATGGCGATATTCATCGCCTGTTCCTGGAACAGCGGTACGCCAAGCGTTTTCTTGAGGATCGCTTCCAGCTCCGGCTTTTGATACTCGGCCTGTTCCTTGCCTTGCCGGCGGCGCAGATAGGGATGGACCATATCGCCCTGGATCGGGCCCGGCCGAACGATCGCCACCTCGATGACGAGATCATAAAAGGTTTTCGGCTGGAGGCGCGGCAGCATCGACATCTGGGCCCGCGATTCGATCTGGAAGACGCCGAGCGTGTCGGCGCGGCAGATCATCTTGTAGACCTGCCTGTCCTCCGGCGGCAGGGTGGCCAACACATAGGGCTGCCCATAATCATCCCGCGCATTAGGATAGTGATCCGTGAGCAAGGTGAAGGCGCGTTGCAGGCAGGTCAGCATGCCGAGCGCCAGCACGTCGACTTTCAAGATCTTCACCGCGTCGAGATCGTCCTTGTCCCATTCGACCATCTTGCGCTCGTCCATCGCCGTCTTGACGATGGGCACAATCTCGTCGAGCCGGTCCCTGGTGATGACGAAGCCGCCGACATGCTGGGAGAGATGGCGGGGGAAGCCCATGATCTCATTGGCACGCTCCATCACGTGCCTCGACACCGGGTCGGTGCGGTCGAGGCCGCCGGCGCGGGCTTCCTTCTCGCCAAGCTCCGATGTCGACCAACCCCAGATCGAGCCGGAAAGCGATGCCCTGACATCCTCGGACAGGCCCATCGCCTTCGACACTTCGCGCAGCGCCGACCGGCCGCGATAGCTGATGACGGCGGCGGCAAGTGCCGTGCGCTTGCCGCTGTATTTCTCGTAGATGTACTGGATTACGGTTTCGCGCTTTTCGTGCTCGAAATCGACGTCGATATCCGGCGGCTCGTTTCTCTCCTCGGAAATGAAGCGCTCGAAGAGCGAATCGATTTTTTCCGGCCCCACTTCGGTGATGCCGATGCAGAAGCAGACGACCGAATTGGCGGCTGATCCACGTCCCTGGCAGAGAATATCCTTGCTGCGCGCGAACTTGACGATGTCGTAGACAGTCAGGAAATAGCGGGCATAGTTGAGGCGTTCGATCAAAGCGAGCTCTTCCTCGATGCGCTTGGTCACGGAATCCGGCACACCAGCCGGATAGCGGTTCGCCGCCCCCTCCCGCGCCAGTCGCGCCAGCTCCGCCTGTGGACCAAGACCCGATTCCGTCGGCTCGTCGGGGTAATTGTACTGGAGGTCGCCAAGCGAAAAAGTCAGCTCTTGCGCAAACCGCAGCGTCTCGGCCAGCGCCTGCGGGTGCCGGCGGAACAGGCGGCCCATCTCCATCGGCGGCTTCAGATGGCGCTCGGCATTGGCGGAGAGTTGCAGCCCGACCTCGGCAACGGGCGTGTTGAGGCGGATCGCGGTCAGCACGTCCTGCAGCGGGCGCCGTTCGGCGGTGTGATAAAGAACGTCGTTGGTCGCCATCAGCGGAATGCCGGCGCTCTCGGCAAGTGCTGCCGCCTGCTCGATCCGGAAACGGTCATTGCCGGCGTAGTCGGGCGAAACGCCAAGCCGCAGGTTCCTGCCGAAACGGCCCTTGAGCTCACCAAGCAAGGCAAGACTGTCTTGCGCCCCCGTCGACAGACCGGGCAGGACCGCCAGCGACATCAGGTCACCCCATTCGAGCAGGTCGCCGCGCTGGAGAAGGGTGGCGCCTTTTTCGTTCTCGTTGCGCAGATTGGCTTGCGTCAGCATGCGGCAGAGGTGCCCCCAGCCCTTGCGGTCCTGGGGATAGGCGAGGATGTCCGGCGTGCCGTCGTCAAAAACCAGCCGGCAGCCGGGGTGATAGGAGAGTTTTTCGACCTTGGCCTGCTGCCAGGCGCGCACCACGCCGGCCACCGTGTTGCGATCGGCAAGTCCGATCGCCGAGAAGCCCAGGAGCTTGGCCGCGACCACCAGCTCCTCCGGCTTGGAGGCGCCGCGCAGGAAGGAGAAATTCGACTGGATGCCGAACTCGGCATAGGGAATGACGGTCAGCGCGTTCATGCGAAGACTCCATGCAGGAACCAGCGCGGCGGGACTTGCGAGGCGCCGCCGTAGAGGCCTTGCCGGTAGAGCCAGTAGCGGCGGCCGTCGGCATCCTCGATGCGGAAATAGTCGCGCGTCGATGCCGCCTCGTCGCTTGGCGCTTCCCGCCACCATTCGGCGGCGATGCGTTCCGGCCCTTCGGCGCGCTTGACCCGGTAGAGCGCGCGCCGCCAGCGGAAGTTCAGCGGCGGTCCTTCCGGCATTTCGGTGGCCGGCACATCGATGGGTTCGGG
>NZ_RZQA01000201.1:0-8194 GCF_004022915.1 Mesorhizobium sp. M7A.F.Ca.US.006.04.2.1 | reverse complement strand
AATTGAAGGCGATCCAGAAGCGCATCGGCACCGCCTTTATCCATGTCACGCACGACCAGGAAGAGGCGATGGCGCTGGCCGACCATTGCGTGGTGATGAATGACGGGCGCATCGAGGACGAAGGTCCGCCAGAGCGCGTCTACGCACGGCCGGCGACGCGTTTTTCGGCGACCTTCATGGGCGAAAGCACGATCCTCGCCGGCACGGTCACGGAGGCCAGCGACAGGACAAGCACCGTCGCGACGCCGGTCGGGCCGGTCTCGCTGCCCGGCGCCTTGCCGGTCGGCTCTACCGTTGCGCTGGCCATACGCCCGGAGCATCTTGTCCTCGGCGAGGCGCGCGGCGGTGTCAGGCTCGGCACGGCCGAGGTGAGCGACGTGGTTTTCCAGGGCAGCTTCAAGCGCGTGCTCGCCGTTTCCGTCGAGGACCCTTCGCTCCACTTCATCGCCAAATTGCCCGCGACGGCGACCGTCCAGCCGGGCGACAGGGTCGCGATTTCCTGCGATACCGACCAGATCATCCTGCTGACGGACTGAACTTTCTGACGGATTGAAACATGGCAACGCTTGCGGTCATCGAGGCACCAGACTGGTACGAGACCATCCGCATGAGCGATGGCGTGACCTTGATCCACGAGCCTTGGATAAAACCGTTCTTCCGCTGCAATATGTGGCATGTGCGCGGCCGCGATCGCGATCTCCTGTTCGACACCGGGCTTGGCCATTTCAGCCTCAGGCGTCACGTGCCGTTGGTCAGCGAGCGCAAGCTGATTTGCGTCGCCAGCCACACGCATTTCGACCATATAGGCTGTCACCACGAATTTCCCGAGCGCTGCGTGCACGCCGCCGAGGCCGGGATCCTCGCCGATCCGCGTAACGAGTGGACGGCAGCCGGCACCTATGCGACCGACGAAATGTTCGATCGCATGCCGCAAGGCTGGGACACGGCGCGCTACGGCATTCTGCCCGCACCGGCCGGCCGTTTGCTCGAGCATGGGGACGTCGTCGATCTCGGCGATCGTGCCTTCGAGGTGATCCACACGCCCGGCCATTCGCCCGGCGGCATCGCGCTCTATGAAAACAGGACGGGCATCCTGTTATCAGGCGATATCATCTATGACGGCCCGCTGATCGACGATGTCTACCACTCGGATATCCCCGATTACATGGCGACGCTCTTGCGTATGCGCGACCTCGATGTCTCGGTCGTGCATGGCGGCCATTTCCCGAGTTTCGGCAAAGTGCGCTACCGCCAGCTCGTCGACGAGTATCTGGAACAGAAGCGGCGAGCCGGCTGCCATCTGCGGCAGCCCTGAAAGCGGTCAGAGCGGTTCACCGTTTCACGGAAACGGCGAACCACTCCAACTCCTTGTTTGGCGCAATTCCGGACGGAAAACCGTTTCACACTTTTCCTGGAATTACTCTAGCGCATCAATTCGAAATGCCGCGGAAACGCTTGATGCAGCAGGAGCAGCATGGTCTTGCGCAGCACGTTGGTGTCGCGGCTGGATGGATTGAGATGATCCCAGTACCAGGCGCCATGAACCAGATAATTCAGGCTCTCCGACAGCGTGTCGATGTCGACGCCGGTGTAACCGCCGCTGCGCGAAATCTCGATCAGCAGCTCGCGCGCTTCGGCGGTGTAGGCAAGATCGCTCGGCAGGCCGATCTCATTGTAGATCTGCATGCTCTTGCGGTCGCTGGAGAACACGACAAAGACCGAAACCCATTTCGGGTGCTGGCGGGCGAAACGTTGCGCGCAATCGACCGCGCCCAGGGCCCGCTCAACCGGCGACAGGCCGGGCGCTCGCACCAGCGTCACCCACAGCTCATCATATCGATCGCTGAGATACTGCAGGACGGCGCGAAACAGGTTCTCCTTGCTGCGGAAATGGAAGACGACCAGGGCATTGGACGAGCCGACATGTTCGGCGATGCGCTGCATGGTGACGCTTGCCAGCCCCTCCTCCGCGATGAGCTCGATGGTGGCGTCGATGATCCGCTGCACGCTGGCTTCGCCGCGTTCGCGCCGACGGTCCTTGGGCGGCGCGGCATCGTTTGCGGCACGTCCATTCTTCGCCGTTGCGCCTTTGCGTTTTGCCGCCGCAGCTTTTTGTTGCGCCATCTTCGTCCAGCTCCTTTCGGACCTTCTGCCGGCGATCACCGACGCCGCCGCCACGGATCCGTCTATTCGAGGTGTCCGGCGTCGGCTCACCACAACCGAAACCGCAGATCAACCACGATCGCGGCAAGGGCCGCATCGCCCTGTTATAGCGACGGGCGCGTTTCGGCGTTTGTGTACCACTGCCCCTTGGCCGTCTCATAGGCCATGGCCGCCCGGAAGACATCGGCATCGCAATAGGTGCGGCCGACGATCTGGATGCCTGTCGGCACGCCGCTTGCCGCCCGGCCCGACGGCACGGATAGAACCGGACAGCGGCTCATCATGTTGAACGGCGTCGTCATCACCCAGCCAAGCGACGGGTTCACCTGCTTGCCGTTGATCTCGACCGTGCCCGTTGTCTGATCGAACTCCGCCGGCACGGCGGGAAGCGCGTTGGTCGGGCAGATCAGCACATCGTAGGTCTCCAGCAGCGGCCCCAGCGTCTGGTACATCCTGGCCGCCACTTCCAGTGTTCCGACAAAGTCCGTCGCCTTCGACCTCTGCCCGTCCTCGGCGAACTGCCTGGCATAGCTCGTCATGTCCTTGCCGTGCTCCTTGAGCAGTTGCGACAGCGAGGCGCCGAACAGATGTTCGAGATAGGCCATGCCCGCCTTGAGCACGTCGTCGCCCCAGCCCAGATCGACTTCCTCGACCGTGGCGCCAAGCGAGCGAAACACATCGCAGGCGGCAAGCGTGTTCTTGCGCACATCGGGGTCCACTTCGAAAGAACCGAGGTCCATCGAGAAAGCAATCTTCCAGCCCTTGATCGGCTTGTAGTCGCTGGGCAGGCGCAGTTTGGGGCGGAGCGTGGCGATGTCGAGCGGGCTCGGTCCGGCCATCACGTTCTGCAGCAGGATCGCATCCCCGACGTTTCGCGCCAAAGGTCCGGTGTGGCAGTAGAAATCGAGGTTGAACGGCGGCTCGTCCGGATTGCGCCCGTAAGGCGGCTTGAAGCCGACAAGACCGCAGGCCGACGCGGGAATTCGGATCGACCCGGCAATGTCCGAGCCGGTGGCGATCGACGACGTGCCGGACGCCAGCGTCGCCGCGGCACCGCCGGACGAACCGCCGGGCGTGAAATCCGGGTTCCACGGATTGCGCGTCACGCCCCAGCGTTTCGACCAGGTGTAGCCGGCGCAGCTGAATTCAGGCGTCGCCGTGCGGGCATGGACAATGCCTCCGGCCTTGATGATGCGCTCGTTCATCGTCGACGTATGGCCACCGATGGCATCCCGGGACAGCAGCGAGCCGTGCGAGGTCGGCTTGTCCTTGATGTAGCTCTCGTCCTTGATGCCGATCGGCAGTCCCTCGAGCGCCCCGGTACGGGCCCCCCTGGCGTATTTCGCCTCGGCTTTCCTGGCCAGGTCCATCGCCTCGTCGAAATGCGTGAAGGTGAGGCAGTTGATCGTCGGCTTGGTGGCTTCGGCGCGGCGGATGGTGGCCTGCATCAGTTCGACGGGCGAAAGCTTCTTTGCCTTGAACAGCCGCAGCGCCTCGCTGGCCGGCATGTAGCAAAGGTCGAGATCGGTCATGGGAAGTCTCCTGCGATCTGCGCATCGCGTTGCATGGACGGAGATGACCGCGCCGCGTGCAGCGGCGCGGGAAAGCCTGGTCAGGTCATTTCTGCAGGTCGGTCCAGATCTTCGTGTAGAGCGCCTGCACGTCGGGCGGGCATGCCTGCATGAACTGGCCCTTGGCGGCGAAATCGGCGGGAATGTTGACTTCCGGCGCGGTCTTCATGTCGTCGGGCATGAAGGCTTCCGAGCCCTTGATACCGTTCGAATAACGCGCAAAGGCTGAGATCAGTGCCGCATTCTGCGGATCCATGATGAAATTCTGGAACAGCTTGGCGTTGTCGACATTTTTGGCGTCCTTGAGGACAGCGACATTGTCCATCCAGATCGGATAGCCTTCCTTGGGATAGCCATAGACGATCTTGTCGTTCTCAAGCCGCTCGCGCAGCGATATGCCGTTCCAGTTGACGCCCGCGGCGATGTCGCCCCTGCCCAGGCCATCGACGGCCGCATAGTCGAGCGAAAGCCATTTCGCCTTCGCCTCCACCAGCTTGTCATGCACCTTCTTCAGCATCTGCATGTCGCTGCTGCAATATTTGCCACCCTCGTAAGCGATGGCGAGGAACATGATGTCACCCATTTCGGGTACGACATTGATCTTGCCGACGAGTTCGGGGGGTGGGTCGAGGAAGATCGCCGATGTGTTGGGGTCGCCGGCATAAACCGACTTGTTCACCGAAATGCCGGTCGTGCCCCACTGCCATGGAACGGTATATTTGCGGCCTGGATCGAATGGAACATCGACCCACCTGGGATCGACGTTCTTGAAGTTCTCCATCTTGTTGGGATCGGTCTCCAAGAGCAGACCTTCGCTGATCCAGACCGGCACGACGCTCGCCGAGGGCACGACGATGTCATAGCCGGAGGCGCCCTGCCGGACCTTGGCCAGGGCGGTATCGTTGGAATCATAGTCGGTGACGGTGACCTTGACCTTGTAGGTCTCCTCGAACTTCTTGATCAGGTCGGGACTGGTGTAGTTGCCCCAATTGTAGATGTTGAGTTCGCCGTCGGCATGGGCAACGCCCGTGACAGTCAGCAGCGACAGGCCGATGGCCGTCGCGGTCAGTTTCCAGTTCATGCTGTATGCTCCCATTGTTGGGACCGGCGGCGTTACGGCCTCAGGTCCGTTTCCTGCTGACGAAAAGATGGCCGCGACAATGCCGATCGACGGCACGAGAACGGCCGTCGACATCGCATTTGCGGCATGCGGCGCACCGGCAACGGCAAGCCGCATCGCAGTCGAGATATTCCCCTCTTCATGGTGGCCATTCACCGGCTGGCGCCGGCTGTCCAACTCAATTCGCGACCTCAGGAGTAACTATGACTAAACATGCAGTCAATATCTTTATGCGGATACGGCCAGGGCTCGCCGATGGGTGCGCCCGATGCGGTGGTGACCAAGTGGGCAGCCAGGAAAGAGCTTTGGCCGCGACGCCGGGCGCGTCAGGCCGTTGGGGCCGCAACGGTTCCGGCCGCAATTCGCTGACGGAACCAATCGAAGGTGCGCCCGATGCCTTCCTGATAGCTCGTCCTGGCTTCCCAGCCAGGAAGGACATGCCTCGCCGACGTCAGGTCCGGACGCCGATTTGTCGGATCCTGGGGAGCCGGAGGGTGGTGCTCGATGCGGCTGCCGGGGACAAGCGACCTGACGAATTCCGCGATGCGCAGGACGGAAACCTCGTGATCGTTGCCGATGTTCAGAGGGCCGCGATGCGAGATGCCGTCGCGCCAGAAGTAACGTTCCAGCCCCTCGACGATGTCGTCGACATAACCCCAACTGCGCGATTGGGACCCGTCGCCATAGACCGTCAGCACCCCGGTTGTCAGAGCCTGGATGGCAAAGTTCGAAACGGCGCGTCCATCGTCGATGCGGGTTCGCGGCCCATATGTGTTGAAAATCCTGACGACGCGAATGTCGAGCCCGACAACCCGCTGCTGTTCGAACAGCAATGCCTCGGTGCAGCGCTTGCTTTCATCATAAGAGGCCCTGGGACCGGTGCAGTCCACCGATCCCCTGTAACTCTCGGGTTGGGGTGAAATCAGGGGGTCGCCATAGACTTCCGAGGTCGAGGCGAAGCAGAAACGGCCGCCGGGCTTGAGCAGCGTCAGAAGATTGAGCGCGCCGCCGATGTTGGCCTTGATCGTGCGTACCGGCTCGCGCATGTACCAAAGCGGCGAAGCCGGCGACGCGAGATGAATGATCTCATCGAAGCGTTGAAGGGATGAAAAGCTTTCGGCATCGGCAATCTGCAGATCGAAACGCGGATCGGCGACATGTGCGACGTTGTCTCGCGTCCCGGTCCAAAGATTGTCGACGACGATCAGCTTTTCCAGATCGCTTCGCCGCAACAGACGGTCGACCAGATGTGAGCCGAGGAAGCCGCAGCCACCAGAAATCAACACGCTGCGCGACATGGAACCCCCTGCTCCAGACACCCGGCCAGTCAACGAGCCACAGGGCTTGTTTCCCAACAACGGCGGATACGAGGCTACCCAAAAACCTTTCCGCCAATCGGTGCACCCATCTACACCGCCAAGCGCCGCGAGTGCAAACAGCAAGCTTTCACGAGTGGAACGTGCGGCAGCCGACCGGCCTCTGCTTTTAAGGAGAGAAACTGCCGCGCGATGTCGCGCACCGAAGCGGCCGCCAATGCCGCCGGTCATCCGAAAGGATGATCAGGTTACAGCGCTACAGCGCCCTTTGCGGGCATGGCGCTCCGGCTGCGTCACCACAGCGCGACGCCGTGGGCTGCGGTCGGAAGCTCGTCTCTTCGGACCGGCGCACCAGTTCGGCAAAGAGCAGCGCGAAGCTTCCCAGCATCAGAAAGACAATGATCAGGCGTGTTACCGGCAATATGTCGGCCTCGACTGGCTAGCCCCCACGCCACCCATCCACTGCCGGCTAACATGACCGATCCGGCTTTACGAGACTTTAAGGCCGGTCTTAACCATCACATTCGCGTAGCCTTTGACATGATACGCGAACGCATGTCCGCATCCGCCGTCCCGCGGTCGCCTCCCATCCCGGAATGGCATTGCCATCCGGGATGGCGGCTCCGTTTGCAGACCTACCCCGCCCATGCTACCCCAAAATTGGCGCGGCCCTGCCGCTGCCAACCGGTCGTCATCGGGGAGCCATGAGCAAAGCCGCCAGCCACATCGCCTTCGTCTCGTCCGACACCGCTGACGCCAAGACGGCGCTGGAAAGCCTGTCGGCGCGCTATGGCCAGTCTTCCGTCGAGGAGGCCGAGATCGTCGTTGCCCTTGGGGGTGACGGCTTCCTGCTGCAGACCCTGCGCGACACGATGGGGACCGGCAAGAAGGTCTACGGCATGAACCGTGGCACCATCGGCTTCCTGATGAACGAGTATCGTTCCGGTGGCCTGACCGAGCGTCTCGAAGCCGCCGTCGCCGAAACGATCCGCCCGCTGGAGATGCTGGCCGTGACCTCGGAAGGCGAAACGATTTCGGCACTGGCTATCAACGAGGTGGCGCTGTGGCGTCAATCGTACCAGACGGCCAAGATCCGCATCACCGTCGACGAACAGGTCCGGCTTGAGGAACTGAACTGCGACGGCGTCATGATCGCAACCCCGGCCGGGTCCACCGCCTACAATCTTTCGGCGCACGGGCCGATCCTGCCGCTCGACGCGCCGCTGCTGGCGCTGACCCCGGTCAGCCCGTTTCGCCCGCGCCGCTGGCGCGGCGCGCTGCTCTCCAACAAAGCGACGGTGCGCTTCGACATCCGCGAGCCGGAAAAGCGGCCGGTGAACGCCGCCGCCGACCATACCGAGGTCAAGGCGGTGACCTCGGTAACGGTGCGAGAATCACCCACGGCGACAGCAACGTTGCTGTTCGATCCCAATCATTCCTGGAACGAGCGTATTCTCGCCGAACAGTTCCGCTATTGAGCCGGCTCTGCGACCGACAGGTCGATTAAGCATCCCGATTAAGGTTACAACTTCACAATCGTGCCATTGCTGCCCGTTTCTGTTGACAAATCGAGGGCTTGCTCCTAATTGCAATACCGATCTTGCAGGCGCGTGGCGCTTGCCGCGACGCCATTAGACGCCGTTGCGCTTCCCCGAACCAGCCAAAGACAACAACACTTGTCCTCAGACACCACGACCGCTCAAGAAGCGTTGACCTTCGCAGACCTCGGCCTGTCGCCGAAGGTCCTTTCCGCAGTCACCGACGCCGGCTACACCCAGCCGACGCCGATCCAGGCTGGTGCGATCCCGCACGCCTTGCTCGGCAAGGATATTTTGGGCATCGCCCAGACCGGCACTGGCAAGACGGCTTCCTTCGTGCTGCCGATGCTGACCCGCCTCGAAAACGGCCGGGCCCGCGCCCGTATGCCGCGCACGCTGATCCTGGAACCGACGCGCGAACTCGCCGCGCAGGTCGAAGAGAATTTCATCCGATATGGCAAGAACCACAAGCTCAACATCGCGCTC
>NZ_RZQA01000200.1:0-8204 GCF_004022915.1 Mesorhizobium sp. M7A.F.Ca.US.006.04.2.1 | reverse complement strand
GGCGCAGGCGACGCGCCGGCACGCCAGCGCTGCGATCGGCCAGGTGCTGATCTACCCCGAGCTCGGCGGCGACGAGCGTGCCGGCTCCTACATCGAACACGCCGACGCGCCGCTGCTGTCGGTGACCGACGTCGCCTTCTACCGCGACGTCCGCTCGGCCAGGCGCCAATCGCTGGACGATCCGACTTTTGCGCCGCTGCGCGACAAGGATTTCACCGGCCTGCCGCCGACGGTGATCGTCACCGCCGAATGCGACCCGCTGTCCTCGGATGGCGAGACCTACCGCGACCGCATTGTGGCCGCCGGCGGCAAGGCGTGGTGGCACGAAGAGCCGAGGCTGGTGCACAGCTTCCTGCGTGCCCGCACCACGGTGCCGGCAGCCGCGGAAGCGTTTGCGCGGATTGTCGGCGCGGTTGGCGCGCTGGGCAGGGGCGAGTGGCCGTATTGAACGTGGCGAAGGCCCCCCTCATCCGGCCGCTTCGCGGCCACCTTCTCCCCGCTGGGGAGAAGAGAGAAGCGCCGGCGCTGCAAGTCTCCTCTCCCCTCGGGGAGAGGTCAGCCGAGCGAAGCGGAGGCTGGGTGAGGGGGCGTCTCGCGTGAAGCGCCGGCATCCTCTTTTCAACAATGGAACATAGGAGGTCGAGTCCCGTCGTACCGACCCCCTCTGTCGCCTTCGGCGACATCTCCCCCTCAAGGAGGGAGATTCGCGCCGCGCCATCGTCCAACGCATACGCCAATCGCCGACTCCCCCCGCGGAACCCCGCACAATCACTGCGGAAAACCGAACACTCCCTAGCGTCACCCAGCCTTATCATTCCCCCTCAGGCAACGGCGCCCCGGCGGTCGCGTCCGCCCCCGCGCCTGTCGATCGGCCGGGGCGATTTTTCTGTGCATGCCATTGTCCCAAAACCGCTGGGCACTTTTGGGCGGCATGCATCAACAACAGGGGAACGACGATGAAATTCATGCTGACCGACCGCAAACTCCACCCGCAAGCCAAACCCGTGGCCGACGATTTCAAGGCCGGCGGCATCAACCGCCGCGAATATCTGGCGCTGATGGCCGGGCTCGGCGTCAGCGCCGCCGGGGCGCTGGCGCTGGGCGGACTTGGCACCATCCCTGCCCGCGCGGCGGAACCCAAGAAGGGCGGCGTCCTGCGCGTCGCCATGAACGTCAAGGGTTTCAAGGACCCGCGCACCTTCGACGGCGTGGAGATGTCGAATGTCGCGCGCCACTGCAACGAATATCTGGTGCGCTGGAACACCGACTTCTCCTTCGAGCCCTGGCTGCTCGAAAGCTGGGAGGCGAGCGACGACGCCAGGACGCTGACCCTGCACGTGCGCAAGGGCATCTCCTGGTCGAACGGCGATGCCTTCAACGCCGACGATGTAATCCACAACCTCACCCGCTGGTGCGACGCTTCCGTGCCGGGCAATTCGGTCGCCGCGCGCATGGGCGCGCTGGTCAATGCCGACACCAAGAAGGTCGTCGATGGCGGCATCGAAAAGGTCGATGACTTCACCATCAAGCTGAACCTGCCCAAGTCCGACATCTCGCTGATCGCCGGCATGGCCGACTATCCCGCACTGATCATGCACCGCTCCTATGAGGGCGACGGCGATCCCCTGAAGGCGCTGGCCATCACCACCGGTCCCTGCGAGCTGGTCAGCTGGGATGCCGAGACCGGTGCCGAGGTGAAGCGCAAAGACAAGCCCTGGTGGAAGGGCGAATTCTACTTGGACGGCATCAAATGGGTCGACTACGGCTCCGACCCCAACGCCATGCTCTCGGCCTTCGAATCCGGCGAGATCGACACCGACCACGAGACCGCTTCCGATGCCGTCTCGCAGACCGAGACGATGGGGCTGATGAATTCCGAGATCGCCACCGGTTCGACCATCGTCGCCCGCTTCAATGTCGCCAACGCGCCCTATGACGACGTCAAGGTGCGCCGCGCCGCCCAGCTCGCCGTCGACAATGCCGCCGTGCTGGCGCTCGGCCTCGGCGGCCGCGGCAAGCCCGCCGACAACCACCATGTCGGCCCCATGCACCCCGAATATGCCGATATCGGCCCGGCGAAGCGTGACGTCGAGCAGTCGAAGAAGCTGTTGGCCGAGGCCGGCAAATCAGACCACGAGTTCGAGCTCATCTCCGTCGACGTCGAATGGCAAAAGAGCACCGGCGACGCCATCGGCGCGCAGATGCGCGAGGCCGGCCTGAAGATCAAGCGCACCGTGCTGCCGGCCGCCACCTTCTGGAACGACTGGAGCAAATACCCCTTCTCCTGCACCGAATGGCTCGGCCGCCCGCTCGGCGTCCAGGTGCTGGCGCTGGCGTATAAATCCGGCGCCGCCTGGAACGAGAGCGCCTACGCCAATCCCGAGTTCGACACGCTGCTCGACAAGGCACTGGCGACACCCGACGCCAAGGCGCGCAAGGAGATCATGGGCAAGATCGAGCAGAATTTGCGCGATTCAGGCATCATCATCCAACCCTACTGGCGCTCGGTCTACCGCACCTACCGCAAAGGCGTCGAAGGCTGCGAACAGCACCAGGCGCTGGAGCAGCACTTTGAGAAGGTGTGGATTGAGAGTTGAGAGGCGGTCCGCGCTAGCGGACGTAAAGCCAATTGCTTGGCTTTACGAGCCTCGAACGCTCTGAGCCTGCGAAGGGCCGGGCGACGGTGATGCGCCGGCATTTCTAACCTTCTCCCCTTGTGGGAGAAGGTGGATTGCCGCGCAGCGGCAAGACGGATGAGGGGTGTTCCAGCTTGGCGATACGCCAACAGTAAACGCCCTGAACCAGAGCAGAACCTTCACCGCCTCACTCCGTCACGCACCCCTCATCCGTCTCGGCGCTGCGCGCCGATCCACCTTCTCCCACAAGGGGAGAAGGTCAGAAGCGTCAGCGCCCCTTCAAGTGCAGGGCTAGCCGGTGGATCGCTGCGATCATCTGACGGGTTGAAAATGGCCGGCGCGAATGCCGGTGAGGCAGTTGCCTGAGCCCGCGCCGGCCACTGGCGAACCTGGGTCCGCCGCCCGGATTTTTTACCGCCCCGCCGATGCCCGATCAACCAGGCCGGACGTTTGGTACGCAAGCGGACAAAGCCTCACCGGGCCGGCTTCAGCAGCGTCCAGATCCAGCCGACAAAGGTCAGCACCAGGAACGGATAGCCCGCGGCGGGCAGCGGTGCCGAGGTCGGCAGCAAGGGCGCCCCCCAGAGGATCATGCAAGCCGAGACGACAAACAGCACGGCCGCCACCAGCGCGGTGAGCCGCATCCACAGGGCAAATGTCCTGGGCACGCTGACCATGACCAGTGCCGCCGCCCAAAGCGAGATGCCGCCGACATAGGAGGGCACGCTGGCCTCCAGCCCCGCCGCATTGCCCGCCATCAGCAGGGTCTCTCCGGCCAGGAAGGTCAGGAAGCCCGCGGCTATGCAGTCATTGCCAGCCGCTGGTATTTCATCGTCAACAGCGCGGTGGCGACCACCAGTGCGGCACCGTCGATCGTCCAGAGTGTTTCGCGAAGTGGGGCGCTGGCGACGAAGGTGCCGGCAAGGCCGAAGGCACCGCCGATGGCGAGGCCGATCGCGGCGACGGTGTCTAGAGTGGAACGCATGTGATGTCTCCCCAAGCCGGGAGAGAGGATACGACAGGGCGGGGCGTTTACAATAGGTGACGGGCGGACATCGGAGAAGGGGAATGGAGCGGACGGCCAAGTATTCTCGCCGCCTGTACGACAGGGCTTCCCTGCTACAAGGGGAGGCGTTTTCCCCGGCAATTCCCGATTAGGATACGACGTAACCGATTGCAAATGCTCGGCAATAAAGTCTCTTGTGTAAGTTCCTGTTTTGTTCCAAAATGCGCCTTGACGCAATTCCAGTCGAACATCTGCCGATGCAGCCCTAAATAGGCAACATGACCGCAGCTACGCAATTCGATCTTAAGTCTTCCGACCCCATTTCTCCTTGGTTGGAAATGGGTGCGTATGAGGCCCTTTGGCTGGACCATGGGGCATCATTTAAGTCGATTGCCGACAGGTTCGGCGGTGTCCCCTTTTCTGTTCCCTCTGATTTCGTCCCATATCCCACAGCAGTCAAATATGCCGAACTAGCAGATGAACAAATACGGAAATTTAGCTCTGCTCCGTATGGTGTCAGGATTCACGGCGCCGGCGAATATCCCAACAAAATTCGTGTAGCGAAACATCCTATCGAACTGCTTTATTATCAAGGCTATTGGGCGCTCTCAGAACAGCCTTCTATTGCAGTGGTGGGCACTCGTGAGCCAAGCGATGAAGGTATTTTGCAGACCCGCCGAATAGTCCAGGGGCTGATTTCTGACAAAATTATTCCGGTCTCCGGGCTGGCGAAAGGGATCGATGCAATTGTCCATGAAACAGCCATATCTCTGAAATTCCCCACAATTGCAGTAGTGGGAACTCCAATTTCTACGGCTTATCCGAGAGAAAATAGGGGTATTCATGAGAAGATAGCCCGAGAGAACCTTTTGATATCGCAGGTTCCGGTTGTGGCATACAAGGCTATGCCCTTGAATAAGACGCGAACCTTTTTCCCAGAGCGGAACATAACGATGAGTGCTTTGACGGATGCAACTGTTATTGTTGAAGCTGGGGAAACATCTGGAACACTCACGCAAGCGCGAGCGGCTTTAGCACAAGGTCGACCGCTATTAATTCTTGAAAGCTGTTTTCATAGATCCGATATAACGTGGCCCCACAGGTTCGAGGAACTAGGCGCGATCCGAGTTTCTGGTATTGAAGATATTTTGGCAAATGTCAGCGCGCTTTACAAAGATCGATGATCTGACACGCGGGGAGCATGGCTTCCTAGAGAAAGATGACTATATCCTTTATCTGGGGGAGTATACCGCGCACGGGGGTTATAAGTCCGAGACGAACAACCACATCTTAAACTTTAAAATGAGCCCTGCAATCCGCGATGAGAATGTCCATCGCTATAAACATAAGGCGCGGTCAACTGACTATTGGGCAGAAAAACTTCGTAGCGCAGTGCTAACGGATCGCTTGTCAAAGATTGCTTGGTGCCCTGTTCCGTGCAGTAAGCCCGTCAGCCACCCAGCTTATGACGATAGACTTTTGCGACTGATAACTCGAAGTTTTGGAGCTGGCGCGATAATTATTAATTGTATAAAACAAATTGAAGAACGCGTTGCGGCTCATGATACTAGTAATCGACCAGACCCGCAAGTTTGAAGGCGGGCTGGGCATTCCAAACTGTTAACCTGCCCCAGAGCGTCGATACGATTGCAATATTTGATGATGTGATCGCAAGGGGAGCTTCTTTTAAGGCGGCACAGGCACTTCTCCATGAGGCTTACCCGCACGTCCCGATAAAGGGAGTGTTCCTCGCCCGCGTTGTCCATGATGACGACCAGCCTTCGCTGTTTGACACCCTAGCCGAGTGATCGAAAGCCACGACTCTCCGATTCTAACTATGCCATATTCACCCTTTAGCGATTGGCATGTTAAATGAGAGAACAAAATAGGAATCTTCGTATATATTAGTGATTGCGAATCGAAATCCGCGAAGGTGTCTCAATGCCAGCGTTCGGAATTTCTGCTTTCTTAAGAATTTTACATATGACACGACCGACCGCAACGGACGGAGCTGCGTCGAAGATTTACGCCACGAGGGGGAGGCTATGATTTTCACAGTAGCCTCCGCCGACTCTGCCAACGTCTGATGGCTGGAGAGTCGTTAGAGAGTTTGTACAAGAGCCAGAGAGACGATCCGCTCAACTTGGCCTACAGCAGTTGGAGGCTTGGAGAGCTCTTAACCTGGGCGCGATTTTGGAGTTCCCGCCAACTACCGTGCGAAGCCCGAGCGAAATCTTTTCGGTTAAGTTCACACCGAATTTTGGCCTCCGAGTCGGAAGCCAGTCTGTCGCCCTACATGTTTGGAATACTGCTTCGCCGCGCCTAGAGCCAAGATTGGCCCGAGCCGTTCTATCCTCATTCCCGCCTGTTTATCAAACAGCGAACAATTCGCCCGATGACATTGCGGTGCTATGCCTGCGAACCATGCGTTTTATTCGTCTGGGCGACGCATCGGACGTTGTCGAATTAGGTCGGCTGATCTTCGCGAATATCGATGGCATTTTTCGAGAAATTACTGCGGATTTGGGAGAGCCTCCGCCTGCGCCCGGCGAACACCCCACCCCACCTCCCGGAGAATATTCTCCACCGCGCAGCGTCAGCGCCGCGCTGGCGGGGGGCCCGCTGCCTCCGGCAGCTCCCCCGCTTTCGAAGCCTGCCATCGATCCACCGGATCGATGACTTGGCGCGCTGCGCGCACCAACCGGCTTCTCAATCGCCCATCTTCAGCGCCTGGATAAACGCCTCCTGCGGAATATCGACCTTGCCGAACTGCCGCATCCGCTTCTTGCCTTCTTTCTGCTTATCCAGCAGCTTGCGTTTGCGCGAGACGTCGCCGCCGTAGCATTTGGCGGTGACGTCCTTGCGCAGCGCCGAGATGGTTTCCCGGGCGATGACCTTGCCGCCGATCGCGGCCTGGATCGGGATCTTGAACAGGTGGTTCGGGATCAGCTCCTTCAGCTTCTCGCACATCTGCCGGCCGCGCTTTTCCGCCGCCGTGCGGTGCACCAGCATGGAAAGCGCATCGACCGGCTCCTCATTGACCAGGATCGACATCTTCACCAGGTCGCCCTCGCGGTAGTCGGTCAGGTGATAGTCGAAGGAGGCGTAGCCCTTGGAGATCGACTTCAGCCGGTCGTAGAAATCGAAGACGACCTCGTTGAGCGGCAGGTCGTAGATCAGCATGGCGCGCTTGCCGACATAGGACAGGTCGGCCTGGATGCCGCGCCGGTCCTGGCAGAGCTTCAGGATACCGCCGAGATAGTCGTCGGGGGTCAATATGGTGGCGCGGATCCACGGCTCCTCGATCGCCGAGATCTTCACCACGTCGGGCATGTCGGCCGGGTTGTGCAGTTCCTTCATCGAGCCGTCGGTCAGAGCCAGCCGATAAACGACGCTCGGTGCCGTGGCGATCAGGTCGAGGTTGAACTCGCGCTCCAGCCGCTCCTGGATGATTTCGAGATGTAAGAGGCCAAGGAAGCCGCAGCGATAGCCGAAGCCGAGCGCTGCGCTGGTCTCCATCTCAAAGGAGAAGCTGGCGTCGTTGAGGCGCAATTTGCCGACCGCGGCGCGCAGATCCTCGAAATCGGCGGCGTCGACCGGGAACAGGCCGCAGAACACCACCGGCTGCGCCGGCTTGAAGCCGGGCAGCGCCTTGGCAGTGGCGCGCTTGTCCTCGGTGATGGTGTCGCCGACGCGGGTGTCGGCCACTTCCTTGATCGAGCCGGTGAAGAAGCCGAACTCGCCGGGGCCGAGCTCGTCGACATTGATGCGCGCCGGCGTGAACACGCCGGTGCGCTCGACCAGATATTTGGCGCCGGTGCCCATCATGCGGATGGTCTGGCCCTTCTTCAGCACGCCGTCGATGACGCGCACCAGCACGATGACGCCGAGATAGGCGTCGTACCAGGAGTCGACCAGCATCGCCTTCAGGGGCGCCGTGGCGTCGCCTTCGCGCGGCGGCGGCAATTGGTGGACGATGGCCTCCAGGACGTCCGGAATGCCAAGGCCGGTCTTGGCCGAGATCAGCACGGCGTTGGAGGCGTCGATGCCGATCACCTCCTCGACCTGCTCGCGGATGCGCTCGGGCTCGGCGGCCGGCAGGTCGACCTTGTTCAGCACCACGACGATCTCGTGGTTGTTGTCGATCGCCTGGTAGACATTGGCCAGCGTCTGCGCCTCGACGCCCTGGGAGGCATCGACGACCAGCAGCGAGCCCTCGCAGGCGGCCAGCGACCGCGACACTTCATAGGCGAAGTCGACATGGCCGGGCGTATCGATCAAATTGAGGATATAGTCCTCGCCATTGTTGGCGCGGTACTTCAGCCGCACCGTCTGCGCCTTGATGGTGATGCCGCGCTCGCGCTCGATGTCCATCGAGTCCAGCACCTGCTCCTTCATGTCGCGCAGCTCCAGCCCGCCGGTCAGCTGGATCAGCCTGTCGGCAAGCGTGGATTTGCCATGGTCGATATGGGCGACGATGGAGAAATTGCGGATGTGGTCGAGGGGCGTGCTCATGGCGCGCGTTTAGCAGGGGTGGCTTGCCCGAGCAAGCTGTGCGCCTT
>NZ_RZQA01000001.1:0-59589 GCF_004022915.1 Mesorhizobium sp. M7A.F.Ca.US.006.04.2.1 | reverse complement strand
GCTTGGCATCCGCGTAGTCGCTGCTCCCCTCATTCCCATCGGACGCATTCATCGCCATATCGCGCGGGTCCAGATAGCCTTCGAATGCGGATTCTGCAAAAGGACCTGCCAGACACGCAACTATCTCTTGGATCGCTTCATCGCGTTGGAAATGTCGATCCATATCGTTCTCGAAAATCGGCTTTAGCTCCGAGGTGAATCCTTGCGCTGAATAGAAAACCGTGCCTTCGACAAAACCACCGCACTCTCCGTCACCGGCGTCGGGGTAAATACTAACACTTGAGAAAGCAGGGAGTTCACGGTCGTCGTCGAACATCTGACGGTGCAAAACGATGGCGGCCACCGCGTGCCCGGCTTCGTGATGCGCCACAGACGGGAGAAGATATTGGGAGGCTACATTCATGCGGTGCGGCTCTCAGATCTAGTTTCCATCCAAGCCCTGATATCGGATTCAAGCCATGCGACTCGGCCGGGGGAGATGCGACGCCGCTTAGGGAACAGGCCTGCCTTCAGAGTCGCGCGGTCGCGCTCGAACTGCGTTCCACTGAAGTGCTTCAGGGTCTTTGCCGACTGGCCGGCGGCCCAGGCAAGTGCCCGCTCGCCTTCCACATCTTCAAGCCAAAGATAGAGATCGTCGTCGGGAGCATCCAGCGTTGGACGGACATCAAATGCGTTCATGTCCGGACAGCCTTCAGAAAGAAGGGATAGAGGCTTCCGTTTGATCGGGAACGCTTAGTGTTGGTAGCGGCGCCCACATGTTCGAAAAGCGTGATCATTGATGAGTTCTTCCAGTCGGTGCGGCATCGCAGTGCTTTTGCGCATAGGACCGCAATTGTCGTGCCAACTGGGAAAATCGTTTCGGAACAACGTGATCGCTCTGGCAGCGTTGTGTCAGATGTCCGACATCGTCGAGAATCCGACAACGAGTGCTCCTCCTAATCACCGGATCAACCTCCGGCGCCAGTCGGTGACACCGCATTCCTCTGTCTTTCCAGGAGACGGCGTGGACATCAATGCCGTTCCTCACCGAACCCGCCTCCTAGCCCTTCGCCCATACGTCACGGCCGCCCCCCGGTTTGGCTTCAACCTGAAGGATTACGGCGTCCTCTTCGCAGAGAAGATCGGGTTGTTCGTGGCGCGCGCAGCGGAGCCCAAGGAGCTTTTCTGGGTTGCGGATACTGGCATGTCGATATTACGACCGTGTGTCCTTCGACAAGCTTGGTGGCTTCTTCAACCAGAATCTCGCCGCGGAGATCGAATCGTTATCTGCGCCGCAAAGTGCGGCCGGTGAGCGGCGTGGCCCTGCGTTCCAGTTGGCCACGGTCCTCGCTGGGACGAGCAAGTAAATGGCTTGCGCAGCAACGGTGCGATCACACCTGGAGCACGGCGTCATCAGGAAAGCGCCATCCTTGTGCGCCCACGACACCCTGGTCGCCATCGGCCGCATCGCGGGGGGGCACTGTGGGCGATAACCATTCATTGATCTGGGCGATTGAGGGTTCTGCCGGGGCGCTATTGCTGCTCGGTAGGGCTGCGGGCTGGCGAGTCTACCAAGGCGAGCAACGACAGGCGAGACGGCAGACATTACGTGACGGAACTTGATATTGCAGTGCAGCAAGCGTAGAGCACCGCGCGCTTATCGGAGTGTCGTCCATGGCCCTTACCAATGCTGGTAACGAGGCAGAACCTGTCGAACAATCGAGCCATTCTGAGGTCGAGCAGCACAGCACCAAGGCGCTGATGTTGGGCGCACTAGGTGTCGTTTATGGCGATATAGGCACCAGCCCGATCTATGCATTTCGCGAGGCGTTGCATGCATCAGCGGGTGGCAACGTCGCCAGCCGTGGCGACATCCTCGGCGTACTCTCGCTGATCATCTGGTCCCTGACGATCACCGTGACGATCAAATACATCATGTTCGTGCTCCGCGCCGACAATCGAGGCGAGGGCGGAGTGCTGTCGCTTATGGCGCTGGCGCGCAACAGTTTCCCGACCTGCTCTGCGGTGATCCTCGGCATCGGCATCGGCATCGGCATCGTCGGCGCGGCGCTTTTTTTTGGCGACGCCGTCATTACGCCGGCAATCTCGGTACTGTCGGCGGTCGAAGGTATGAATGTCGTCACGCCGACGTTCCAGCCCTATGTGGTGCCGCTGACACTGGCCATCCTGGCGATCGTGTTTGCGGTACAGCGGTTTGGCACCGGCGGCGTAGGATTGGTGTTCGGACCCGTTACCGCGCTGTGGTTCCTGGCCATCGGCCTTTCCGGGCTCAACCACATCATGGACGACCCGGAAATCCTGCTGGCAATCAGCCCGCATTACATCGTGTCGTTCCTGGTCAACTCGCCTGACGTCGCCTTCGTTACGGTTGGTGCAGTCTTCCTCGCCGTCACCGGAGCCGAGGCGCTCTACGCCGACCTCGGCCATTTCGGCCGCAAGCCGATCGTGCTCGCCTGGCTGGCGATCGTGTTCCCTTGTCTGTTGCTCAATTATGTCGGGCAAGGCGCCTTCGTGCTGGCAAATGGCGGCGTTGTCGGTCATCCGTTCTTCGAGATGAACCAGGGCTGGACGCTTATTCCGATGGTCGTGCTTGCCACGGCGGCGACCGTGATCGCCTGCCAGGCGGTGATCTCCGGCGCCTTTTCGCTGACCAGGCAAGCGGTACAGCTCAACATGCTGCCGCGTTTCGTCATCCAGCACACGTCGGAAAAACAGTCGGGCCAGATCTATCTGCCGCGCATCAACCTGATGCTGGCGCTGGTGGTGATGCTGCTGGTGGTCGGCTTCGGCGAATCCAGCCGGCTGGCCTCGGCCTACGGTATTTCGGTGACCGGCAATATGCTGGTGACGAACATACTGCTTTTTGTTGTGATGACGCGCATCTGGAAATGGCCGCTCGGCGTCGCGATAGCCTTAATGGCGGTGTTCGTCTTCATCGATACCGGCTTCTTTGCAGCTAACATCGTCAAGGTATTCGAAGGCGGCTGGGCCTCGCTTGCCATTGCCGCAGTGATCGTGATGACCATGTGGACTTGGATAAGAGGCAGCAGGTATCTATTTGACAAGACGCGCAGGAACCAGATTCCGCTCGATTTCCTTGCGGGCAATCTGTTGAAGAAGAAACCGCAGCTGGTGTCCGGTACGGCCGTGTTCCTGACCAGCGATCCCGCCAGTGCGCCGACCGCGTTGATGCACAGCCTGAAGCACTACAAGGCGCTGCACGAACAGAACGTCATCCTCTCTGTGGTGACGGCGCAGCAGCCCGTGGTGCCCGACAGCGAGCGGATCAAGATGGAAACGATCAATGAGCTGTTCATGCGGGTGACACTGACCTTCGGCTACATGGAACAGCCTAACATCCCGCGTGCGCTGGCGATCTGCCGCAAGCAGGGTTGGAAGTTCGACATCATGACGACGTCCTTCTTCCTGTCGCGTCGCTCGCTCAAGGCGTCACCCAACTCCGGCATGCCGGTGTGGCAGGACAAGCTGTTCATCGGCTTGGCGCGCACGGCCGCCGACGCGACGGAGTATTTCCAGATCCCGACCGGACGTGTGGTCGAGATCGGAACGCAAGTGGCCGTTTAGGTATGCCCGGTTAAGCAGAATCAATTGGCATTTCGCGAGCCGGTGAATGCCTGACCGGGCGGAGGCCACGATGCTTGCGCCAAACTGGGGTCCGGTTCCAGGCCTGAAGCTTCCGGCCCCGAAAGCCGTCCTTTACGCCTGCGATCATTTCCGTTCCGCATTGTCTTGCCGACCCACCAGTCGAGATGCGCTGAAACGACCTCGCCGGGCAGCAACTTATCATTTGAACCTAATCGATGTGCCGCAAGTCCGACCTTCATTCTTCAGTTCACAGGCTAGCGTTGCCAAAATCGGCGTGCCGCCTAACCGGCGCCGCACCGTGACCTGTCAGGATGCTATGCAGGCGCGAGGCAGAAGCTGGCTCGAGGCCGCCGGCCTGGTGCTGGTCCGGCAGCGGCCGGGCTCGGCCAAAGGCTTCATGTTCCTCTGGAGGATGAGACGGGTGCGGCAAACGTCGTCGTCTGGGTCAAGATCTCTCGAGAAATTCCGGCGCGTGCTTCTTGCTTCGGCCATGCTCGGCGTCCGCGGACGCATCCGACGGAAGAGGAGGTGGTGCACCTCGTCGCCCACGAGCTGACCGATCTGTCGGCCGGGCTGGCCAGCGTGGGAAACCGCAAGACGCCGTTTCCGTTGCCGCACGGCCGAGGGACGAGGCTCATCACGGCGGATCGGGCATCGATCCGCGCGGCATGCCGAAGGGGCGCGACATCGTCGATGCAGTATGACCATATCGACCCTATCAAGTTCAAGACGCGTAACTTCCGGTAGCGCTTCCGGAGGCCACTTCAGCAGCATGTTGTGCACACTTTTGTCGGACCCTGTTAACTGCCGATTGGCAGCAGGTCACCCCGTGCCGGATCCCAAATGTCGTCGCTCTCAAGCGCAACGACTGCCCGCACCCTTTTTAAGTCAGCGAGCACCTCCACCGCCGGACGCCGCCCCGTTTCCTGAGCCGCGGCGTAACGGGTGTATTTGTGACTGTCCGGCTCAAACCACTTCAACGATTCCAAAGTAGCCATGGCATCGCCCTTGCGGCTGCGCGTGATGCGAATGATCGTGATCCCATCCTAAGCGCTCGCGTCGAATGGAGACACGCTGCCAACGCTTCATCTGCTCTACCCCATCTTTGTTCCAAGGCGGTCGGATCATCTCAATGAGCCCTGCCTCGGGGTGGCCAAAGCATGCATATTTATCGTTCGGCCCCGCATCGAATTATCATCTGCGATGTGGGACTCGATCTTGGGTTGGCGACGGCTTCGCTCCGGGAGTAGACGTCGGACCACTGATAAGTGCCGGACCTTCTCCACAATTTCTCGGCGGACTCATCGTGAACGCTCGATTGGACGTAAATGCGGTTCGCGGAAACGCAGGTCTGGCCGGCATTGCGGAACTTCGCCTGGACCGCACCGTCAACAGCACCGTCAATGTCGGCATCATCGAAGATGATGAAAGGTGCATTGCCGCCGGTTTCAAGGCTGACCTTCTTGATCTGGTCAGAGCACTGACGCATCAGCAGCCGTCCGACCTCGTTCGAACCGGTAAAGCTGATCTTTGGAATTGGTGCAGAGTTCACGGCCCACGCGATCACCTTCGGACGCATAGATCAGGTTGACCACGCCATCGGGAAAGCCGGCCTGATGGCGAGAGCAAACATTGCACCTAGCCACGCCACGATAAGATCGAGCGCGGCTTCGTTGCGTGCGGGTCTGTGGTCAGTGGAGGGCGGAGGAAAAGCGCTCGGCGTGCTCGCCCTCGCGATACCACTGGTTCGCGCCGGCAAGCGCCAGTTTCTGAGGCAAATCGCCGAACAGCTGGTAGAGCCTTACTCTCAGGGCTTGGCATCTATGTCGCCTACGACCGCCACATGCAGCCCGTCGCGTGCGAAAGCGGCTTTGTGGAAGGCGCTTAGATCGGAGGGCGTTACGCTAGTCAGCCTCCCTTGGGCGGTCTCGAATACGGATGCGTGCGTAGATTCCGCGCCGCCAGGCCAGCTCGGCGATCGCATGAGGTTCGCGCTCATTGGCAATGATTTCGGAGAGAAGCTGGGCGCGTATGCGGTCGAAAAGTGCTGGTGTAGCCGGATGCGGGTCCCGCCGCCGAGAATGTCGGCCAGCAGTCGAGCGCCGCGGCCCCGCACCAGGGACCGCCCATGAATGACTCATGCGAGGCGTCTCAAGGCTGTCCGCGATCCAGCGCCAGATCTCCGCCTCGCCCGAGACGCGCAGAGCTGGCCGGTTGTGCAGGAGCCGTCGGCAATATCCGCCTTCCTCGTTCGGATGGGTAACGCTTGCGATACGGAGTCTTGACTTTGGCAGTCGCTCTGTGACATTACCTATATAAAGTTCGAAAGAAGGCGATATGGATCATGCATAGGTCACAGAGACCCGAATGAAGGCAACGTATAAACGCACCTATTCGCGCTACGCGATGGAAGCGCTTGGCCTTTTCGGTAAGACCATCCGGCTTGGCCGGATGCAGCACCGGTTAACCGCACAGGAGTTAGCCGAGAGAATCGGTGTTTCACGCAGCACCCTGCAGCGCATCGAGAAGGGCGATCCCAAAGTCGAAATCGGACTGATGTTCGAAGCTGCTGCCATTGTCGGTGTGAAGCTGTTCGATGCCGACGGCAATGGCATCACAGCCCTCACAGGCCGCATGGACGATCGCATCGCGCTGCTGCCGAAGCACGTCTACAAGGCCGGCAAGCAGATCGTCGATGAGTTCTAAGGTCCCCAAGTACGACGAAGCCTATGTCTGGGTCTGGCTGCCGGGCGAGACCGCGCCGGTTGTCGCCGGGCGGCTATATGCCCATGACGGACTCGTCAGCTTCAACTATGGCAGGAGCTTTCGTGAACTGGGAAGCGCGATCCCGCTTTATCTCCCGGAACTGCCCCTGAAGGCAGGCGAATTGCCTTTGCTTCCTGGCCTAACCATGCCGGGATGCATCCGCGATGCTGCCCCTGATGCCTGGGGACGACGGGTTATCCTAAACCGCAAATTCGGTGTGAAGGGCGATGAAATCGCGCGGCTCGATATTTCAGAACTGACGTTCTTGCTGGAATCAGGCTCGGACCGCATCGGCGCGCTCGATTTTCAGTTTTCGCCAATGCATTACGAGCCGCGCGCACTGGCCAATGCCACTCTCGAAGAGCTTGTCCAATCGGCGGAGCGGGTAGAGAAAGGTATTCCGCTCACCCCCGAATTAGATCAGGCGCTGCATCACGGCAGCTCGATCGGCGGCGCAAGGCCAAAGGCGCTGATCGAGGGTGACGCCGTCAAGCATGTCGCGAAATTTTCCTCGTCTGCCGACCTTTACAGCGTCGTCAAAGGAGAATTCATAGCCATGCGGCTTGCCGCCTTGTGCGGCATCAGAGCGGCATCCGTCTCGCTCGTTCGCGCCGCAGGCAACGACGTGTTGCTCGTCGAGCGATTCGACCGGATCAAGGTCACGGGCGGCTGGCAACGCAAATCCATGGTCTCAGCGCTGACGATGCTCGCGCTCGATGAGATGATGGCGCGTTACGCCAGCTACCAGGATTTGGCGGAGATCATTCGCCACCGATTCACCGCGCCGTCGGAAACTCTGCGCGAGTTGTTCAGCCGCATTGTCTTCAACATACTTTGCGGCAACACCGACGATCATGCCCGCAACCATGCGGCATTCTGGGACGGCGCTAAGCTCACCCTCACGCCTGCGTACGATATTTGTCCGCAGGCCCGCAGTGGCCAGGAGGCCAGCCAGGCCATGCTCATCAGCGGCAATAACCGCATGAGCCGGATAGCGTCCTGCCTTGAAGCGGCGCATCACTTCCTGCTCAGCGCGCCGGAAGCTCTTGCGATTGTTGAAGGCCAGCTCCGATGCATTGCGGAGAATTGGCCGCGTGTCAGCGAGGAAGCTACGCTATCCGGCACAGATCGCAATCTGTTCTGGGGCCGACAGTTCCTCAATCCCTACGCTTTTACGGCGCTGGAAGGAAGCGCCGACGTTCTCCGCGCTCTGGCTGACGAACTACGCAACAGTGTTCACGCCTGATCCGGCGCTGGATTTCGGACAAGCTCGGCAAGCGCAAGACGCCCACAATATCGACAACCCTTGCCGTGCCAGGACGAAGATTGAACAAACGGCTCTTCAACAGTGACAACGTGCACTGCGGAGAGATGTGGAGCTGACACCGCAAAAGCCCAAGACGCGCGACTTCCCGCGATACAACTCCACATAACTGAGCGTCTACAAGCGGTGCAGCCAGCCAAACATCCAGCCATCAAAGCGATGATCGTCTGATCTTTTGCCGATGACATCACGTCGGGGAAGCCTTGTTCGAGCGCTTGCCGCTTCATATCGATACCGGCCTGGGCGTAGCGCATCGTTAGTTCAGCCCGAGTGGCCTGGCCATCGACTGATGGTGGCGATGTCAACACCCGCCTTGACGAGGTGGATGGCCGTCGTGTCCCGCAAAGGGCGATGATGGATGCTTTTTTCCGCCATGGTGGTTCCTTCGCCCGCAGCCATGTGTGCGCAGCAAGTATGGAACACCGAACCGGGTGAGCAGTGTGGGGCGGTCGTTGCTTTGCTCGGCGGGACAGGGCGATACCAGACGAAGGTCACAATCGAAGATTCAGGATCCCTGAACTCGTGCATCCGTATTGAACATCAGCGAAAACAGAGCGTAATCCCGCTGTCCAGAAGGCGTGCGGCGGACGATACGCGCCAGGACGCTCTTGATTTCCGGGCTCATCGAGATATTCGACAGGTGCCACCCACGCGCCCTCTTGAAGGGAAGTGTCACCACCAGTTGCAGCGTATCCTAATATTCGGGGTGCTCCGAAATCAGGAACCGCGCAAAGGCATGCATCGCCGCCAGCCTTGCATTGCGGGTCGCAACTGCCACGCTCGACCTCAAGTGATGTGAGAAAGCTGCCCATCCTGTCGGTATTGATGTCGGAGACCGCTTCTTCTTTCAAGAATATCTTCCCGCTCTCCCGCGGCATGAGCCCGTGGCATGCTTCGGCCCAATGCTGTGGATTGATGTTTCTTCATGCCACAACCTCGCTGACGAGACCGCCGAAAGCCCCTTCAAAGCGGTCGGTGGCGATCTCTCGCAGCTTTGGAAGGTAGTGCATTGATTTTTCGTGGAATGGGGACCCTGTTTAAAGGGTGATTTTCGTCCAAACGGGACCCCTTAACGATGGGGTCATCAAGATGCCTCCGGCTTGATCGGAGGCATTTGTGTTTTGGATGTTGGTTTTAGAGACGATTGCAAAGATACGTCGGCTGTCGCTGGTCCAGGGGAAGTCGATCAAAGCGATCTGCCGTGAGCTGAAGATCTCGCGCAAGGTGGTGCGCAAGGTCCTGCGTTCTGAGGAGACGCAGTTCCGCTACGAGCGCAAGCACCAGCCCTATCCCCGCATGGGAGCTCGGCGTGAGACGCGGGACCGGCTGCTGTCGGCGAATGCGGCCAAGCCGCAGCGGGAGCGGCTGCCGGTCGCTTCGACGGCTTCCATTGCATTCCCCCGTCGGTGTCGAAGACCTGCACGGTGCGCTTCGACAACAACAAATACTCGGTGCTGTCGAGTGCCGTCGGTCGGCCCATCGAGATCCATGCTTATGTCGATCGGATCGCATCCGCCAGAGGATGGCGTGGTCGTGGGAGAACACGTTCGCTCCTTTGGCCGCAACGAGGTCGCCTACGATCCCTGGCACACGGCGCGCGCCGTTCCTTGGCTGGGTCGTGCGGTCGGCAATGGAGAAGGTGCGGCGCAGCTCAAGGCGGTTGATGACGTCGACCGGCAGATGGTGTTGATCCTCACCTGGGTGCTGACCGACGGATTGAGCGCGGTCGAGGCCGCCTGTCAGGAAGCCATCGAGCACGGTGCATCGTCGGCGCCGGTGATCCTCAACATCCTGGCCCGCAGCCGCGATCCGGCGCCGGGCACGATCCTTTCCATTCCCCAAGCGCTGAAGCTAGCTCACGAGCGGTCGCCGACTGCACCCGCTATGACAGTCTCAGGAGGACAAACAGCCATGGAACGCACCGAGGTACTGGAACTGATGGGAGCGCTGAAGCTCTACGGAATGCGCAGAGCCTATGACGAGATCATGGGCGCGTCGCCATCAAGCGACGGCACGAGCCGCCCAGGATTGTCGGTGATCTCTTGCAGGCCGAGATATCGGAGAAGCAGGCCCGCTCCATCAAATACCAGTTCGCTGTCGCCAAGTTGCCGCTGGCCAAGGACATCGACGACTTCGACTTCGCCGACACGCCGGTCACCCCCTGATGCGCGATCTCGCCCGGCCGCGCCTTCGTCGCCGATCAGCGCAACATCGTCCTGGTCGGCCGCCTTCACGGGTCACCCAACTCGCGCGGAAGGTCGACCGCATTGCGACGGGCGCGTGTCGACTTCCCAACAATGTCAGACAGGAGACGCAACGCTATCGGAGCGATCGCATTGCCCGAAACGATTTTCCCAGTTGGCACGACAATTGCGGTCCTATGCGCAAAAGCAAACTAGACCTGAGAGCCGCACCGCATGAATGTAGCCTCCCAATATCTGCCGCTTGTGGCGCATCACGAAGCCGGGCACGCGGTGGCCGCCATCGTTTTGCACCGTCAGACGTTCGACGACGACCGTGAACTCCCTGCTTTCTCAAGTGTTAGTATTTACCCCGACGTCGGTGACGGAGAGTGCGGTGGTGTTGTCGAAGGCGCGGGTTTTTATTCAGCGCAAGGATTCACCTCGAAGCGAAAGCCGATTTTCGAGGACGATATGGATCGATGTTTGGAACGCGATGATGCGATCCGGGAGATAGTTGCGTGTCTGGCAGGTCCTTTTGCAGAATCCGCATTCGAAGGCTATCTGGACCCGCGCGATATGGCGATGAATGCGTCCGATGGGAATGAGGGGAGCAGCGACTACGCGGATGCCAAGCGAATCTATGGTGAGTTGCGGTTCCTGATGCCGCGCCGCCCCCGTTGGAGGCGGATCGAAGATCGCACGGCCCGGCTAGTACTCGATCACTGGTCAGCCATCGAAGCATTGGCCGCGCATTTGCTGGTCAAGCATGATCTCCAATTCGATGAGGCTCTGACGATTGTTGCGCCGCATCTTCCGCCCATGCCAGCAGCTACGCCGCCAGAGCGTCATCCGCAGCCTGCTTGATCAGCCATTCGATGTGATTTGACCACATCTGCAACACCTCGCGCTTCTCCTTGACGTTGCTATAGAGATCGTAGATTTCGCCAATGTCTCCGGTGCGGGCTCACAGCCCGTCCATATAGCCGCCAGTCTGCTGCCTTCGAGTGGCCCATGTTGGCCGCGGCCAGGAAGTGGCGACGATTGAAAGGACAAAATCAGTTGCCGAAACTCATCGCAGGTGACGGTCTGGTGGCAATTTGGGCACATCTTGTGTCTCGTCGCCAGTAAACACGGATGCCCGGCAGGAGCTGAGCTCGCTGCCGGCGGAAATCGTAGAGCGCCAGCGACGCATTCTGATCTTTCGTCAGGCAGTCGACCGCCTTGGCATACGCCTCGGCCTCCATCTCGATCGACCTGAACCGGTATCTTGTGCGCCATCCGGACGATCTGGGAAAGCTTGGCCGGGCCGGCGCCTTCCCAGGCGCACGGGAAGCGCGACGACCCATGTGGACCTTGGATTTCACTCCGCACTTACGCTGCTTTGGCCTTGTCAGCAGCCTGAGCATAAAGCGTGCTCAGCTTTCAGGCCGAGCACTCATCCATTGTTGACAGCACCTGTCGTCATTCAGGATCGCCCCATTCTCGCAGGCCGCTTGCAGCTTTCAGGCTGTTGTCAGCCAGGGCCGCCATAAAGGGTCTCGTTAAACAATTCAGGAGGCCGTTCCAATGAACAATCAGTTTGCGAGACTTTTTCGAGGACCAGGTATGCAGGCTTGTTTCAGGACAAAGAACTTTCTGGCGGCAACCACCGCGATGACGACGGTATTCCTGCCGGCTGTGTCTCTCGGGGTGGGTCTGGTAGCATTTCCAACTGGAGAAGCGTTGGCCGACGACCCGATTTCGATCCCGCTGGAGTATGTCGGGGAAGGCCATGACCGCCTGGGCATCTGGGCCAAGATCAACAATGGCAACGCGCAGCGATACGTATTCGACACGGGCTCGGACCAGCTCAACACGCAGATCGGGTCAGAGGTGACCGGGGTCCGCCCGATTGCCGACACGCCTTACGTATATACGTACGGGGACGGAACGTATGGTAATAAGCTTCAGAACGTGGAAATTGATAAATTTACATATGTCGATCCAGATCAAAAGATAACAATCGACGGGCCGTCTGTAAGCGATAAGAAATACCGGGCTGCTCGCATTCTCGATTTTGTCTATACCCATGCGTATTGCAAGGACAACAATCTTAAGTGCACGCCGGGATCCGTGACGGATGGACTTAAAGATATGTATGGTCAGGATCTCCAAGAACCTTATCACGCCGATAAGGAGCAGCGGGCGAAAATGACCGCTGGCAAGATGGCAGACGAAGGCGGCGATTTCGCAGGTACATTCGGGGCCGGCGATTTTCTTGGCAAGACAAGTGTCTGGGGCATGATGGGCAGTGTCACCAGGTCTGGCTACGTGGTCTCCGCCAATGTGAATCCGGATTCCGAGAGCGACCAAACGCCTGGCTGTTCCCCCTGCACGATTGTCAACCTCAATCCAAGCCTCCGGGCCCAATATACTAATGCCATGCCATGGGGAGAACCCGAGGAAAAAGATCAGGATTCTTATCAGAATTTTCCTGGCTCTGGCGCCAATGCCTCGACCGAATACGAAGGCAGCTACAATCTGCAGTACACGGTTAAGGATGGAGCCCCACCAATCACCGACCCCAACAAGACCGCGGTATTGCTCGACACCGGCACACCGGGCGGTGGCAGTCTGGAGATCAGTGATGCGATGCTGAAGCAATTTCAGGATGCGGGCGTCAAACTTAAAAATGTTCGGAGAAATGAGCAACGCGAGATCGTAAGCGCATCGGGCAACATCCCGAGCGTTACAATCGCAGGAACGGATGGCGATCCGGTAAGGCTGGACAATATCGACTTCACCTACACCAGCGGCACGACGGAACAACCCAATGACCAGACCAGTTTTGTTGCCGGTCTTGACTTCTTCAAAAACAGATCGGTCATTTTCGATCTGGAGAAGAAGTATACCGCTTATACGTCACATTTCGTCACTGCCAGCAACTTCTCTACCGATTCATCCGCACCCGAAGGGACCGGTCTGAGCAGGATCACGACGAGCATGGGGAATGAGGGCGGGTTCGGCATAGCGGGTGTCGTCTCCGGCTCCGGATCGCTGACGCTTGATACAAAGACGGTGGTCCGGATGACGAATGTCAACACCTACACCGGCGAGACGAATATTGCTCAGGATGCCTATCTCTCGCTTGCGGGGCTCGGCAACATCCAACGGTCAGCGAAAGTCGTTGCAGACGGCACGTTCGATATCTCCGAACATGGAAATGGCAGCGACTATTGGGGAATCTCCGACGCCTACAACGATGCCCGTATTCGTAGCCTGAGTGGCAGCGGAACGGTCGAACTGGGCAAGCGTACCCTGGTGCTAACGGATTCGAACGACACGTTCGCCGGCAGCATCAACGACCTCGACGTTGATAACAATAATATGGGCGGCAAACTATTCGTTGCCGGTGGCGTGCAAACGCTGAGCGGAAAGAACAATTTTTCCGGCATGACGACGGTCGGTTCCGGCGCGGGATTGCTGCTTGCCGATACAGGTGTGCTTTCCCATGATGCGACCACGTCCGGCTTTCTCGGGAATGACGGGCAGATCGGGGGCACGGCTATCGCAAACAGCGGCGGTGTCGTCGCAGGCGGCGGCACCTACGGTGCGGTCACCATTTCCGAGGGCGGCACGGTCGCTCCTGGCAGTGCGACCGATCCGAGCAGGATCGTCACCACACTGACTGTCACGGGCGATTTCGCGCAGCAGTCCGGATCGATCTATCAGGTCGACCTCGCAAGGTCGTCCGATCTCATCGATGTTGGCGGAGCAGCGGCGATCGACAGCGGCGCGCAGATCGAGCTGCTGCGGCAGGGAACGCTATCGGTCGATGCCCGATATACTCTGCTCTCCGCAGCAGGCGGCGTAAGCGGCACCTATGGCGGGCTGACGGGGGCTCTGGCGACAGACGCGACGCCCTTCGTCGATTTCCAGCTCGTCTACGATGCCAACAATGTCTATCTCGATATCAGCCGCACATCGACGGCGTTTGCCGATGTAGCCAGCACCTTCAATCAACGCTCGGTCGCCGCAGCGGCTCAGGCGCTTGGAAGCGGTAATCCGATCCAGGACAACATCCTGTTCCTGACGGCGCCGGAAGCCCGCAACGCTTTCGATATGCTATCAGGCGAGGTTCATGCTTCCATTCATAGCGGCCTCATCGAGGACAGTCATTCTGTACGCGATGCCGCGAGCGAACGGATCCGTGCGGCGTTCGACGGCGTCGGTGCCTCCAGCGTTCCGGTGATGACTTATGGGCTGGGTGGTCTGGAACTGGCCCCGGCAACGAGTGAGAATTTCGCCGTATGGGGCCGTGGCTTCGGCGCCTGGGGTCATCTCGACAGCGACGGCAATGCCGCCGGTCTCGATCACTCGACAGGCGGCTTTCTGGCTGGCGGTGACGCGGCTGTCGGCGAAAGCTGGCGGCTCGGCCTCATCAGCGGCTACAGCCATACCTCCTTGGAGGCGGACGATCGCGCGTCGTCGGGCTCGAGCGAGAATTACCATCTCGGTCTTTTTGCCGGCACGCAGAACGGCAATCTCGGTTTTCGTTCCGGCCTTGCCTATACCTGGCACAGCATCGAGACCGGCAGGTCCGTGGTCTTTCCAGGCTTCGCCGACAGCCTTTCGGCCGATTACGACGCCGGCACGTTCCAGGCCTTTGGCGAGCTCGGCTACCGTATCAATACGGCTTCGGCTTCCTTCGAGCCCTACGCTAATCTCGCTTATGTGAATTTTGACGCCGATGGCTTCACCGAGAATGGCGGCGCAGCCGCCTTGTCGAGCGGGGATCGCTCGAGCGACACGGCGTTTACCACGCTAGGTCTGCGTGCGTCGACGGTACTGACCCTCGGCACCGTGACTGCTACCGCGCGCGGCGGTCTTGGCTGGCGCCACGCCTTCGGCGACGTCAGGCCGGATACCGCTCTTGCCTTTGCTGGCGGTTCCTCCTTCGCCATCAAGGGCGTGCCGATCGCAAAGAACGCAGCTCTGCTCGAAGCTGGGCTTGACGTAAACATCACCGAGAACGCGACGTTCGGCATCGCCTATCAGGGACAGATCGCCTCGGATGCCCAGACACACGGGTTCAGCGCCAAGCTCGGCGTCCGTTTCTAAATCACCCGCAAAAGAGATTGGTTATGAAGTCAGTGAGTGCATTTTCTTTTACCGTCGTTCTCGGCTCAGCGACGGTGATGTCTGTGTCCGCCGCGCGAACGGACGATGCCTGCTACAACAAGGCACAAAGCCTATGATGACGCAATGTTCAATCGACGACCTGAAGCCAGTCGATGGCGAGCTTGACAAGCTCTACAAGGAGATGGAGACCCGGCTCAAAGAGTCCCGGCGCATGTCCAGGAACTGGTCGAGACCGCGAGGGGCTACAACGCCACCTCGGAGAACACGCGCGACGCCTACCCCAAGGATTGGCGGCATTTTTCCTCCTGGTGCCGGCGCGCTGGCTTCGATCCCCTGCCTCCGGGCTCGAAGGTGATCAGGCTCAATATCAGCGCCTGTGCCTCGGGCACCGCCGCCGGCGATCCGAAGCGTGGCGCCCCTGCCCTTTAGTTTGCGACCATCGAGCGGCGGCTTTCCGGCCTCGCCTGGAACTTTACCCAGCGCGGCCGGCCGTTGGACCGCGCGGAGCGGCATATCTATAAGGTTCTTGCCGGCATTCGCCGCAAGCACGCAAAGCCACCGCGGCAGAAAGAGGCGGTCCTGGCGACGATCTGCTGGCGATGATCGCCACGCTCGGCCACGACCTCAGGGCCTGCGCGACCGCGCTATTTTGCTCCTGGGCTGTGGCGGCGGCCTGCGGCGCTCCGAGATCGTCGGTCTCGACGTCATGCGCGACGACAACAGCGATGGCGCCAGCTGGATCGAGATTTTTGACGGCAAGGGCTGCTGGTCACCCTGCGCGGCAAGACCGGCTGGCGCGAGGTCGAGGTCGGCCGCGGCTCCAGCGACCACACCTACCCCGTAGTCGCGCTCGAGAGCTGGATCCGCTTTGGCCGCATCGCACGTGGACCCCTGTTCCGCCGCATCTTGTCGATCAGGTCGATATAATACGAAAAAGCCGCCGCCATTCGGGACGGGCGTCGGCTATCATGTCCAGCCATTATGCGGCGAGCGGATAGCTTTCGCCGGACCAGGCAGAGAACTTGGCGGCAAAAGCCTTCATCTCGTCGACCGCGAATGTGGTGCGCGGTTGCGAACTCGACTTGCTGGGCGAGAGGGACCTCGCCGAGAAAGGCGCTGACATGAGCGGGATGCTGCTTGGCCAAATCGAGATCCGCAAAGCAATCGGCCAGCGCCGCGTCGTCCAGCTGTACGCTGCAGGGCGCGTTCACGTCGTCAAGACGGATGCCAAATGCTTGCTCATAATGGCCGCAAGGTAATCGTTTCGGGTCGGAGACACAAGTTGCCGCCTCCTTCGCCGTAGAGTGGCCCGATACAATCACGATCGATATTGCCACCTCTTATCGATAGTGATCGCATAGTTCCCTGATTCGACTCTCAACCGCTCATATCAAGCGATTACTTCCATGTATCTGCTGCGCTAGCCCGTCCTGGCCTTGGAGTGTCGCTCCTCACCTCCTCCACCACTCACCAGCCCGATGGGAGTATCGCCCGCCAGCAGCTTCTCCTTGCTGAGCAGCGCGGCAACCTCAATCGCCTCGAAATCGGGCAAATCCCGCAGTGTGTCGAGGCCGAAGTGCAACAGGAAGGTCTTGGTCGTGACGTAGGTGTAAGGCGTGCCAAATTCAGCGGGCAGGCAGACGTTGACCCACAACAATCAAGGGGACGGTGCAGGCCAAGATTGCGGCAGGGCTTGGGCCCCCCACCCTTCTCCTCAGAACTCCGCTGCTTCCAGCTGGCGGCTGAAACTCACAGGCGCAGCCAGCTTGGTCTCTAACAGCATCGATCGCATCATGGTGTCTGCCATGAATCCGTGTGCGTGAAGCGCTCCAGAGCGAAGATGTTGGGCGTCAACCAGGTTCACTCCAATGAGCTTCACTTCTCGAGTTCTGCACAGTGTCCACGACTGGCGCCGGAGGTTGATCCGGTGATTAGGAGGAGCACTCGTTGTCGGATTCTCGACGATGTCGGACATGTGACACAACGCTTCCAGAGCGATCGCATTGTTCCGAAACGATTTTCCCAGTTGGCACGAAGGTTGCGGCCCTATGCGCAAAAGCACTGCGATGCCGCACCGACTGGAAGAACTCATCAATGATCACGCTTTTCGAACATGTGGGCGCCGCTACCGACACTGAGCGTTCCCGAGCCGACGGAAGCCTCTATCCCTTCTTTCTGAAGGCTGTCCGGACATGAACGCATTTGATGTCCGTCCAACGCTTGATGCTCCCGACGACGATCCCTATGTCTGGCTTGAAGATGTAGAGGGCGAGCGGGCACTTGCCTGGGCCGCCGGCCAATCGGCAAGGACTCTGAAGCACTTCGGTGGAACGCAGTTCGAGCGCGACCGCGCGGCTCTGACAGCCATTTTCGACAATCGCGACAATCTTCCCCTGATCGCGCGCCGTAGTCAGTACCTCTACAATTACTGGCGAGATGACGGTAATCCACGCGGACTGTGGCGCCGGACCACCCTTGCCGCCTACATGAAGGCGGATCCCCAATGGGAGCTACTGCTCGATCTGGATGCTCTCGCGGCTAGCGACGGAGAGGACTGGATCTGGGACGGCGCGTCCATCGAGCCGGAGAGACGGGAAAGAGCCGTTCTGCGCCTGTCGCGCGGCGGCAGCGACGCGGTCGTGCATCGCGAATTCGACCTGATTTCTCTGAGCTTTGTCGCCGACGGCTTCAACCTCCCCGAGGCCAAAGGCTACGTTAATTGGCTGGACCCTGACACGCTTCTGCTTTCCAGTGCGCTTGGTAATGGCATGGCCACCCGCTCCGGCTATGCGCGCACAGTTCGACTGTGGAAGCGTGACGCGGATCCCCTCACCACGCCGGCAATCTTCGAGGCCGGGTTCGAAAGCTTCCAAGTGTCTGGTCATTCGGACCGCACCGGCCGCAGCGAGCGCCTTTGGTTCATCGAGCAGCCGGCCTTCTTCGAGAAGATCAGCTGGATCGGCGATAGGAGCGGGCCGAGGAGGCAGATCGATCTTCCTCGCGACGCGTCGTGGCGGGTCTTCGGCGACTGGCTGGCGGTAAGGCCGCGCAAGCCCTGGACGGTGGGAGGCACCACCCATCCCGCCGACGCGCTGATCGTCATCTCGCTTTCCACTTTCCTCGCCGGCGGACGCCGTTTTGAGACCCTGTTTCAACCAGGGGAAAGGCGCTCCATGCAGTCATTCTTCTGGAATGACGGGAAGCTCATTATCTCTTACCTCGTCAATCTCGCACCGCGTTTCGAGATGTTCACTCCCGGCCACCAGGAATGGACGCGCCGAGTCCTGAACACCCTGCCCGCCGAAGGTACTGTCGACGTCTGGTCATTCGATGCGGCAGTTCACGAGACCAATGGAGAGGTCCTGATCTGTGCTCAGGATCCGATCACGCCGCCGCAGCTCTTGCTGTTCGATCTGAATGCCGCGCCGTCTCTCAGCGCTTCAGCAATCCTGAAGCGCAGCCCGGAGAATTTCGATGCATCCGGACTGGTGGTCACGCGCCACGAGGCAGTCTCTATCGATCATGAGCTGATCCCCTATACGCAGGTTGGTCCGGCGAACGGGAACGGAGATGCTCCGATTCACCTTTCCGCTTATGGCGGGTTCGGCGTATCATTCCTGCCCTACTACAACTCCCCGCTGGGCAAGCTGTGGCTCGAGCGCGGTGGCACGTGTGTCGAGGCGAACATCCGCGGCGGCGGCGAGTTCGGCACCCGCTGGCACGAAGCCGGGCGCAGGGAGGGCAAGCGTCTCGCCCACGACGATTTCGCCGCCGTTGCCTCCGACCTCGTGCGAAGGGGCATCACCCTGCCGAGGCGGATTGCCGCCGAGGGTGGCTCAAATGGCGGCCTGCTGATCGCAAACATGCTGACCCGCTATCCTGAGCATTTCGGGGCTCTGTTCTGCACAGCACCGCTTATCGACATGCGTCGCTACACCAAGCTCTTGGCGGGCGCGAGCTGGATCGACGAATATGGCGATCCGGACAAGGTTCACGATTGGGCTTTCCTGAAGGAAATCTCCGCCTATCACGCCGCAGCGCCGGGACAGCCCTATCCGCCTATCCTGATCGCCACCACGAAACGCGACGACCGCGTCCATCCGGGCCATGCGCGCAAGATGGCCGCAAAACTGCAGGCTCTTGGCTATCCCGCTTACTTCTACGAGGCCAGCGCAGGCGGGCACGGCTGCGGCGAGGACAATCGGGAGCAAGCCGCATTCATCAGTCTAGGCACCAATTTTCTCCGCAGCGCAATCGGCTTCAACGATCACCCTCCGGAGACGGCGGAACGCGTTGCAACGCAAGAGGGGCATTTGAGGTCCATCAACAATTCATTCGAGCAGGAGACGAAATAGTGCAGTGCATCCTTTCTGAACATCAAGGAGTGAATCTCATGGCGAGAACGCGAATGGGCGTAGCGCGGGCAACAGCAGCGGCGGTGGCCCTGATCATGGTGGGACAGCAGGCCGTCGCCGCGGAGCCTGCGCAAGCAGAGACCGTCCTGGCGGAGACGGGAGCCTCGGTCACCGAAGCGCCAATCCCTTGGCAGGTCCGCCTGCGGGCGTTGGGCGTCGTTACGAAAGATCTGGGCTACGTTGATACGCTTCCCGGCTCCGGTCTTTCGTATTCGGACACGGTGACGCCGGAACTCGATATCTCGTATTTCTTCACCGACAACATCGCCGCCGAACTCATACTCGGTACCACTTATGCCAACATCGCGGGCCAAGGGACGATCGGAGGGTTGGGCAACATCGGCAAAGTTTGGCTGCTGCCGCCGACACTCACGTTGCAGTACCATTTTACCGATCTCGGCGCGTTCAAGCCTTATGTCGGCGCCGGCGTGAACTACACGATCTTCTACAACCAGGACACTGGCAGCGCTGATGCTCTCAAGGTGAAGAACACGTTCGGCACGGCGCTGCAGGTCGGATTCGACTACATGGTGGACCAGCACTGGGGCCTCAACTTCGACGTGAAGAAGCTTTTCCTGAAGCCGGACTTCGACGTCACGGTGACCGGCGCGAAGCTGACGGGGAAGGCGGAGCTCGATCCCTGGCTGATAGGCGCAGGTGTCACCTACCGCTTTTGAATATCAGAGTGAAGTCTGCTTCCCGACTGCCGGTTTAAATGAAGGGCGCCTCGCGCGCCCTTTTTTACGGTCGACACTGCAGCGCAAGACCTCATGAAGCTATTGTCGGGCGGGGTTCTCTTCCGGCGGACCAAGAAGATGCACTGGCCAACCGGCCTTGCGCCTGAGGTGGAGTGCTTAGAAGCGCTTTGGATCGGGACGGGCTTTGGTATTGTGGGTGGAATGCTTCAGCCAGACCATTTGCCAGCATCGTCTCCCGGACGTCATGTGTGAGCTTCTTTGTCAGCGCAAGGCGAACACGGATCTCCTAGCAGGCCGTTGAAGAAGTGTCCCGTTTGGCCTTGAGGATTGCCTCGTCGCCGTTGTGATAGAAGGTGATGTCGATGGAGCCGTCGTCGAGCAGTTCAGCATGGCCGTCGCCTGTGACCTCGTCCATTTCGTCGAATCCGACCCATGTGAAGAAGACCGTCGACGGGCCGTAGCCGAGTTCGAGGGTTAGATGAGCCAAACGCCAGTGGGGCGTCCTGGGGACGACGCGCGCGAGATTCTGGTCGTGGTGGCCAGCCCAATACGATGTGAGAAGTTGCTGCCGGTGCGGGTACCGGAGGTCGCCGATAGTGACAGCCGATGTTCGACAGCGGCAAGGACATGCTCAGCCGTCAACGCGCCGAGGGCTTGGCCGGGAATGGTGGTGATGGAACCAATCCAGAAAGCGGCGGCTGCCCAGGAGAACGCCTTCGCGGGACTTTGACTCCAGTCCGCACACCCTGCTCAGATAGTCCGAAAAAGAGGTCAGAAGCGGAGCATCCGGATTATTATCTACACTGGGAACAGAAGCATGGAAGCGTTCTGGAGCCACTCGCCGCGCGTTTACCAGTGCCGACACTGCTCCAAGCTGACTATCTGCCATGACCACCTGCCGAACGTAGTCCGTTGATGCCACCGGTACCCTTCGCGGTCTGCTCCAGCGGGAAGATCGGGTCTGATCGACCCTGCTGACCTGTGCGGCGGCCTCTCTCGCTAGGGCGTCCCCCTTCCTGTCGTCCTCCTCCGCCGCTTTCGGCTGCTTTCGGCCCGCCGCCCTCGCCAAGGCGTCGTAGTCGGTAAGCGCGTCCTCCGTCTCCTTTAGGGGCTTCATCGCGTGACTAGAGTTTAGCGCGTGTTTGTAGGCGGCGGACCGAATGGTCGTCGAAATGCCACTCAGCGCCACCGCAAGATGCCCTAGGGCTTCCGCCTCATGATCTGACAGCGGCACGTCACGATTAGAGCCGATTGCCCTGCCTTCTTCCAGTTTCACAATGTTTGTAGTCATTTCCTGCTCCATCGCGTTGACTGAGATACGATGGAGACGGAAGTGGAGAACAAATTTTTACAAGCAACTAAGATGATATTCTCGTCAACGGGACAATAGTGGACGTTGAGGGCGGCGAACAGGGTGGTGGTGCCGTTGCGCTTGTAGTCGTGCCTCATCGTACCGAGCCGCCCCTTCTTCATCGGCAGGCCGGGTGGGTGCGGTCGAGCGCCGGATCTGGCTCTTTTCATCGACCGACAGAACGATGGCATGGGCCGGCGCATCGAGATAGAGGCCGACGACGGCGCGCAACTTGTCGACGAACTTCGGATCATTGGAGAGCTTGAACCTGGCGCCAGCGGTGGGGTGCGAGACCATGCGCCTTCCAGATGCGCCTGACGGCGCTGGCGCTGATTGCGGCGGCTTGCGCCATCATGTCGGCGGTCCAGTGGGTCCTCTCGCCCGGCGGATCGGCAAGCGTCAGTGCCACGACGCGCTCGCCGACATCGGGACCGAGCGGCGGAATGCGCCACTGTCGCGTCTTGTCGCGCAGCAGCCCGTCACAGCCTTCCGCGGCAAAGCGCTCCTGCCAGCGCCAGACGTCGGTCTTCGACTTGCCGATGCGGCGCATGACCTCGCCGGTGCCGACGCCGTCGGCGGGCAAAAGCACTATCTCGGCGCGCCAGACATGCTTTTGCGGGGCGTTGCGATCCCTGATCAGCGCCGTCAGACGGACGCGATCGGCCGACGAAACGGTGAACGATCTTCCTGTGCGCATGCGCCAGACTCGCACGCGCAGGCCAGAAAGGGAATCTCTGATTGGACTCCTATGTCAGGCGGGAACCACTAGACGCCGAGACCGCCGATGCAGACATGTTTGGTGTCGAGATAATCCACGATGCCCTGGAGGCCGCCTTCCTTGCCGAGGCCCGATTCCTTGACGCCGCGGAACGGCACCTCCGGCGTGGTGATCAGGCCTTCATTGACGCCGGTACTTCAGTCCTTCCATCACGCGGAAGGCGCGACCGAGATCGCCGGTGTAGAAGTAGGCCGCGAGGCCGAACTCGGTGTCGTTGGCGAGCGGCGTGCCCGACCTGAGACATGGGTGACGTTTTGTACCGGACACGGATGAAGTGCACCCCTCGGGTGAGCGTTTGCTCGATAATATCCACTGAAGTGAAGCAGTCGGTCTTAATGCTGGAACTCATGCCACCCGACCGACCCGGGAATTCGCAGCAGCGGCGCCGTCGAGTGCAGAACGAATGCCGTCAACCAAGGGGTCGATCTCGCTTTCGGTGATTATATAGGGCGGACAGATTCCAAGCACTTCTCCCATATTGCGGATCATGACGCCGTGCTCGCGGCACCGCCGCTCGACATCGCCGATCCTCAGCTCGGGCGCGAAGACGCGACGGGCGCACGATCCTCGACGATCTGAACCCCCGCGATGAAGCCGCGGCCGCGGGCTTCACCGACAAGCGGATGGTCGCCGAGCGCGTCCGCGAGGGCTCCATGCAAGTGATCGCCGAGACGACGCGCCTGGGTCACGAAATCGATCTCGCTGTAGATCCTGATCGCCTCGGCGGCGACGGCCGCTATCACCGGATGACCGGAGTAGGTGAAACCGTGACCGAACACGCCGACCTTGTGGGCCTCGTCAGCGGCGCATTGATAAATCTTGTCGAGATAATGACGCCGCCAATGGGCAGGTGACCGGATGAAAGCCCCCCGGCGATCGAGAGCATGTCCGGTTCCATCCCAAATGTCTGGCTACCAAACCAGTTCCCGGTGCCTCCGAAGCCGCAGACCACCTCGTCGGACAGCATGAGGATAATTTCTCACTTTCTTGCGAAGATCGGGGGTGTCCACGGTCATTCGTATTACGCGAGATCCGCGAGGCCAAAAACCATCATACCAGAGAGGCGAAACTGCTATCTAGGTGTTTAGATGCAAGAAATTAATCCTGCATTGTTCCCGCACCAGGAACACCCGAGAGGATACCAAGCAGTATTGAACCTTGTTGAAAATGCTCTCGGCGCGCTGGGCGTTATAATTTCTCGAAGGCGATCACAAGGACGTCGCGATAAGCGTACGGCATTTTCAGGTTTTCGGCCACAATCGACGATACATCGTGAAAGGTTTCGCGGTCGTTGCAGATCACAAAATCATTCGGGGAGTTCATTTCGACCTCGCCGAGGAACTCCTTTGAGGCGTCGGTGATCATGCTCATGCCGCCGGTGACGTTGACCCGCCCAATCATATAGCAAGCAATGAAGTCCACCCCGTCCTGGTGAAGGCCCTCGGGTGCCGGTTTGCCATTTACACCATCGCGCGCGACAATCCGGTAGGGATGGATCTTGATATTCCAACGATCATGTCGGGCGGCTTCACATAGAATTCTGCAGAAACCTGTCAGAATCTTTTCTAAGACGGGATGGTCTATAAAGGAGTTTTCAAGGGGCTCGAAGTGGCGCTTGAAGCCGCCATTCAGATGATTGACACTTTTTGATTGTTCGTAGGGGGCGTGGGGTAGGAGCCTAAAGATTCCGTCAGTCGCGTCATATTCAAAAGCGCTATAGCGCCGGTAACGATATGTTCCGCCGTCACGCATGTATTCATCGAGAAGAAGTCGATTCCAATGGTCAGCAAAGTTCTTCCAGGCTGCATCAATTTCGATGCCAAAGCAGGCTTCGGCGCGCTCGCCTTTTGAAAACCACCATCCATTTGTCACCAGACCGTCAGTGCATTGTTGACTGAGGTTGGCCGGCGCCTGGGGTGCGTTGTTTTCCACGGGTGTCTCCCTTTTGGTGACTTGGCGAGGACGGAACGCTTTGGACAACGCTATGTGGGTTGCGGCTTGGTATTCCCAAAGGTCGCGGTCCCTAATGTATCTCGGCGTCCTGGCTCGGATCGACCGAGGTAAAAAGCGTGTGTGATCGACTATGTAGCTGACGCTCCCGCTAACGCCCTCGAGGGCGGATGCAATGGCCCGTTCGCACATCTGGTGAATAGTACTGCCCCATGCACCTGAAACCGCCTCTTGGGACCAGGCTTGCTCAAGCCCTTGCTTCAAAACGATTGATGCCACGTCAAGAGAAGCGGTTTCGAGGTGACGCAGCGCGTCGAAGATAATGGCCGCGGCAGGGGCCTCGCGGACTTCGAGAACCTTTTGGCCGGTTGTGATGTGTTCAAGCCCGACAAAGCGGCCGTGCCCGAATTTGCCGACCGTGTTATTCAGGAACGGGATTGCGTCGACCAATGCAACATCACGGTCATCAATTGACACGAGACTTCCGTCTGCAAACCCGAGTTTGATCTCTACCGGCTGCTCTGCGGGAATGTGGCGCGTCCAAGCAAATGCCTCCTCGGGGATGGAAAAGTTCTCGGGATCTTCCAAAGGCCCCGACTCGAATTCCCGACACCAGAGGTTTTCGTCCGCGCTCCACGTGCGGTCCGCCACAAAAGTCGCTCCACACTTGGACAGGTCGGAGGTCTTCTGTTGTCGGGATATCACAGAGCATTCATACGGACTGCCGAAGTTGCCGGAAAATCCTGAGCGCTTAATGCTATTGTTAAGGCGCGGAAGACTGTTTTGAGAAAGGTTTGCTGTATGAAGAACCAGCCGTGAGTTGATTGACCTAGCATGATTAACAACCAAAGATGCGATTATGGGACGGCTCAACGAACTGCTCAACGGATAGATGCCAAGGTACTTGGCGTGGGCTCGAATGGCTGATTTCACGCCTTGTTCGACAAAGGCATCCCGCCCTTCGAGGCAGACAAAGCGCGCGCCGAACATGGCTGCCGTCCGTTCCAACAAAGGCTGATCGATGCGCGTTCCGACATCCGCTGCGACAGCTTCAATGTTCGCAAAGCCAAGGCTTTGCAGCTTGTAGAGAAGATAGGTGCTGTCGAGACCGCCGCTGAACATGGTTGCAACTGGTGCGGTTCGGTCCGGAAAAGCCTCCAGATCTTCAAAACTCGAAATGCCGCCGATGGCGGGTTTGGTGGAAGCCAAGATGGGGTTCATTTGGATGTCCTGCTCTCAAACCAGATGCCAGCAAACGTCGCAGCGAGGACGAGGCCTGCGCCTATCAAGCTCGGTACTGTCAAAGGCTCATTCAGAAGAAGGTGCGCTAGAACGAAACCAAAAAAAGGTTCTGTTCCCATCAAGAAGCCAACCCGTGTCGGTGTGGATTTTCTCACTGCGGCATTTTGAATGTAGAATGCAGCGAGGGTGCAGAAGAGTGCAAGGAAGGCAACAGCGCCCCAAAACTGAAGGGTGGCCCTCACAACAAGGCCTGAAATTCCGAACTGAGCGACGGCCAAAACGAAAGTAAGTGTTGCCACCGTCGATCCTTGGATGGCCGTCAGGGCTGCAGATGAAATCTGCCGGCCGGCCAGAAGGCGTTTGGTGGAAACGACCATAACCGCTCGCAGAATCGCGGCCCCCAAGACAAGCGCGTCACCCGGGCTGAACCTGCTGATCCCGCCAGTGAGAATGCCGACACCGATGCACGCTATGGCAGCACTTGCCAAAATGCCCGTAGGTGGAAGTCGCCGTGATAGCCCATAGTCGATGCTCGGCGTGAAAATCACACAAAGCGATATGATCAAGGCCGTGTTCATTGCGCTTGTCGATGCAACGCCGTAAGTTTCAGCAATAAAGATGCAAAAAAGTATTGTTCCCAATGCGAAGCCGCGGATGAAATCGCCCCAGGAGACCAATGCGATCTCATGTCTTGCAGCCACTGCCGTAATGATCGTAGTAATCAGGAAGCGATAAAGAACAAGTATCGAAACCGGCGCGTAGAACAGTGCGCCTTTCCCGACCGGATAGCTCGCCCCCCAAACGAATGCGACTCCCAGCAAGGCTAGATCCACCGAGAAAGATGGCGTCCGTGTTTTCCTGACAGGTATTGGAGAACTTTCGAAAACGTCCACCTTCAAAGTTTCCTTTGTGTTAGCCATCCACCCCTGCTGCGAGGGTCAAACAGATCAGGTCGTTCAGCCTCTTGGGCGATCCGTGCCGCGGCGTACTTGTTTTTGGTAACGCAAGTGCCGTGCCGATTCGGAAAACCATTGCTAGACAACAACCTGGTCGCCTTGATAGTTCGGCGGTTCATGTCCATTGTTGTCAGAATGCCGACAATGACTTCAACTGCAGGGATCCTACCGGCAGGGCCTCAAGGCGAACACGCGGCTCCAAGATGCCGACACGATGGCTGGTTCAGCCATGCTTCGACAGTTGCCTGTTTTTTCAGTTCCTTTGCTGTTCGTGCGCTAACCGCAACGCTCCATACTAGTCTCGCGTGGCTGTCCCCGTGGGGTGGGCGGCAGAAAGCGATTAGGCCCGCTGAAAGAGGCGAACCGCATCCGAAGGATCGTAACCAAGAGAAGGACCTGAAGCGAGAGCGAAGGTTGCGGGAGGCCGCGGCGGGCCTAAAAGGCAATGCCGACCGCCCCAGGAAAGGCTGACAAAAACCGCAGCGGCCGACTGTCCAATAGGGTGCGCCGGGCCAGGGCGAGCCAAATGGCAGGGGCTGCCGGGGGACCCTAAGAAAAGCCTGGGTTCACGAGCACCCGGCGCGCGCCATCAGGCGGCCAGCTACTTGGAGGGCGGGTGTATCATGCCTGTTTGTCGGGCCGAACCAGATCCATGTGGCTGACGCCGAGGGCCAATGCCAGTTCATAGATCGTGATAATTGTCGGATTTCTTCGGCCTTTCTCCAAGCCGCTGATGTACTGCTGACTGAACCCGGAAATCTCCGCAAGCTGCTCCTGCGTCAGGCGCTTCCTTTGCCTGATCCTCTGCACATTCCGTCCGACCAACTTGCGCATATCCATGCACGCAAGCCAGCGGATCAGGCGGCTTGAGTTTATCAACTATAATATGTAATCCACATTTAGCAGGCACAGGGCTTCGCGGGTCCATTGGCCGGAGATAGAATTAGCGATGTTGCAGCCCAGATCGAACACGCCGTTCGCCGACGAGGTCCCCTGGTCGGACCGCATTACAGCCTACGACAAGGACCACTTTACAACCTATATGAGGCTCCTGGACGCCTCGGCCGACAACGCCACTGAAGAGGAAATGGCCAAAGTGATCCTCGGCATTGATCCGGCACGCGAACCTGAGCGCGCACGCAACGTTCTTCGCAGTCATCTCGACCGTGCAAACTGGGTGGTGACGAGCGGCTACAAGGATTTGTTCGCCAGTTGACGAAATGGGCGGTGCGGTCGCTTCGCTTCAAGCAACGAAGTCGCGCAACCGCCATGCATCGACGTATCACCACAGCGCGGATGGCCCAGCGCTTCGCTGTCTCATCATTTTGTCCTCCGCTCGCCAATGGCTGCTTCCCAGGAATGGGTGCGGCGGCGAATCATGACAGGAACGGGTCCGCCGTCTGAGCCGCACCGCATCCGAAGGGCCGGATGGACAACCTACTGAAAGCTCACAGCTGGCTAAGGGTTGCGGGACGCCGCGGCGGGCCTAGAAGGATGCGGCGCCACCTGCTGAGAAAGGCACAAAACAGAGCGAATTGCGAGAGTCTAACGACGCGCTAGGAGGCGCAGCGGAATGGTCGAGACGCCAGAGCCAAGAAAATCGGGGCTCGACCCACCGGCACACGGCACGCGCGGTGATGGGCGCGGGCGCCCACTACGTGCGCAGGCTCAACAGAATCTCACACGGATCAGCATCGAGGGCCGCAGTTACGTCGAGAAACTCAATGACATCGAGACGCCGTTCGCCACCCTCATATTTCGCCACGAAAGATTGCGGACGACCAAGCTTCTCAGCCACCTGCGCCTGCGTCAGCCCTTTGACATTGCGCAGTGAGATCAACTGGGCCAGAAACCGCTGGTGGCGGGGAGATCGAAGAGATTTGGGCATTTAGGTGAACCGGCAGGTAGAGACCGGCTCAGCGACTAATCCCCGTTTCGGATTATCCCATTTTGGGATATTCTGCCTTGGATCCAGCGATCAACATGCGAGGTTCGCGGCAGACATGAATCAATCAACGGGAACAGATAGGACTCAAAGCTCAACACTGCTCGACGAAGTCCCTTGGTCTGACCGTCTTACCGCCTACGACAGGGCGCACTTTACCATCTATATGAGGCTCCTGGACGCCTCAGCCGATGAGGCGCCCGAAGAGGAAATGGCCCAACTGATCCTCGGCATTGATCCGGCACTTGAACCGGAGCGCGCCAGGAAGGCGCTTCGTAGTCATCTCGACCGTGCGAACTGGATGGTGACGAGCGGCTACAAGGAATTGTTCGCCAGCTGACAAATTCGCAGTGCTCGGTCATAGAAGCGTTCCTGTGCCATTGGTCAGGCTGATCGGGGCCTGCACCACAGACGCGCCGGCAAAATGGACCCGGTGGCGAGCACAATTCAGTTCCCAGGAAATCGGGGTTTGGCAACTGTCCGAGCGTCTGACGTGATAGAAGGTTCCGCTCTGTCTGGATGGGTATTAGCCCGGAGCAGCACTCCATATCGTACCGGCGCTCGACGAAGGGTCCACCTCTTCGCTTTCAAGCCGCATAACCGATAGCCATCGCCCTAAGTCAAGGGTTAGAGATTACCGGCAGGCAGGTATGCAAGCGGGCCATCCTCGGAAACTATATAACCGCACGACTAGCTGTGAGCTTTCGGGAGGTTGTCCATTCGGACCGGACCGGGGAGACTGGAGTTACCAAGCTTCAGCACTCACCGGAGGGTCCGAATGAACATCCATAAGAATGCCCGTCTCACACCGCTGCGTCGAGAGGAGATGGCGCTGTCGGTGATAGAAGGCGCTTTCTCCAAAGCCCATGCGGCGCGTGTCTACGGCGTGTCGGCCAAGATCGTGGCGCGCTGGGTCGAGCGCTACAAGTCCGAAGGGCGGGCCGGCATGATCGACCGTTCCTCGCGGCCCGCCAATATGCCGCAGGCCACCGCTGCGTTGATCGCCGAGCGCATCATGGCGCTGCGGCGGCAACGTTGGACCGGCAAGCACATCGCCCATGAGGTCGGCGTCTCGCCCGCCACCGTTAGCCGGGTTCTCAAGCGTGCCGGACTGTCGCGGTTGCGGGATATCGAACCGGCCGAGCCGATCCGACGCTACGAGCGCGAGCATCCTGGCGAGATGATCCATATCGATATCAAGAAGCTCGGTCGTTTCGAGCGCATCGGTCATCGCATTACCGGCAAGCGCACCGGCAATGCCAGCTCGCGCGGCAGCAGTTGGGAGTTCGTCCATGTCTGCATCGACGACGCCTCCCGCATCGCCTTCTCGCAGATCCTGCCCGACGAGAAAAAAGAAAGCGCCATCGCCTTCCTCAAGGCGGCGGTGGCCTACTACGCCAGCCTCGGCGTCACGATAGCCCGCGTCATGACCGACAACGGCTCCTGCTACAGATCAAAGGCCTTCGCCAAGGCCTGCCGCGATCTCGGCCTCAAGCACGTCAGGACAAGACCCTATACACCCAAGACCAATGGCAAGGCCGAGCGCTTCATCCAGACAGCACTGCGCGAATGGGCTTATGCCATCGCTTATCCGACTTCAGATCACCGCGCCGCAGAGTTGCCGGTCTGGCTGCACAGATACAATTGGCACCGTCCCCACGGGAGCCTAAAGTCCAAAACACCTATCAGTCGCCTCGCTCTAACCGAGGACAACCTGTTGAGGCTCCACAACTAGCTCGTCAGCGACGACACACCCGCTCGAGCACCCATAGACTATGATCACCGGCGCGGACTGGAAGAATACGGCTGCATCGCCCGAGCCGGCGGAACAGAAGATCTCGGCATCCAGTCAACGCTCGATACAAAGCGCGCGATCGAATGGCCCGAGCACAAGGGGATCAAAAAGCTTCTCAGACAATTGAGGACCCTTCGGACCCCAAAAGGGCTATAGCCTGATTTTGGGTTCGCACGCCTAGCTTCTTCTTGGCATTGTCCAAATGAAAAGCGATCGTGCGTGGCTTGATACCCAAGATGCGGCCGGTCACCCAGGCTGAATTACCCCGCGCTGCCCACCTCAGGCACTCATATTCGCGGGATGTCAGCGAAACCCCATCCACTGTTCGATCGCTCGGCAATTTGCGGCGAACGCAACGATGAAAGCAGGCCGCCATCAGTTGAAGAGCTTGTTCGTACCGCTCAGCGACCCGAAGAAATACTGGACGAGGCTCATCGGCGGCAAAAGTAACCGCAGCGATGCGGCCGCGGAGATCGACAATTGGGATCGTCAAACCGCAGCAGATGCTGAATTGAGCCGCCTCATCGAATAGCTGCTGTTGAGCCGGCGACATTTTATCGCCTCCCAAATTCGATCCCCAGTGAAACGGGCAGCCGCCATTTCGAGCACGCAAGACCACAGGATCGAGTTTCTCATACTGATTTTCCAGATACTGTCTGGTCCAGCGGGGTGGATAGTTTGAAATTAACCTCGGTTTGCCGGAAGGCCGTGCTGGCAAGGAGAGGTAGGCAAAGAAGATTAGGTCAAGTCGTCCGGCCGCCTCAGCCATGGCATCCCGGAAATCTGCCTCATCGATACTCTGTGACAGTCTTTCAAGGAATGTCTCGAAAACAAGTGGCATGTGCCTCGTCATCGTCGCGCTCGATTCTTCCTCTTTCTGCACGCCTTCCGGCTGCGTCGTGTATGTCCCGACAAACGTGATTGAATTCGCGGGCGTCGCTGGGCTGACCGGGCTCCAGAATGCTGCCACACTTTCGATCTTCGTCGGTCATCCCAATCATGCTGGGCTCACCCGATGGGCGTCTGGCAGACGCCTCATGATCTCAACAGCTCAATCAGAGAATCTCCATGCATTAAATCATGACCGCCCCTGCACCGACCAAATCAGGAGAAATCATCCTGCGCTGACCAAAAGCCATCATTGACCCCAGCTTTTGCAGGAATTTGGGTCGGCATTAGCATAACAATTCGGATAGCCGCTCATCCCCCACCCGGGGCGCCGTGATCCGCAAAGAAGTGTTGCGATGCTTTCTTTTCTTTGATAGGCAAATCGTCTCAACAATATTAAAATGCCTTTCCTTGTGAACGGGGTGGCGTGTGAGTATCGTCCTTCTATATACCTGACGTGATAAAATTCACCGCAATGATTATGGCCCGCTGCAATGATGTAAAGGGCACGTCTAAGCTCAATCTGCATCGGAACGTGCAGATGACCTTTACCAGACCCTCGATCCCGCACGGGCCATAATGATACTGATTACGTGGGTCAAAAAGGGCGCCCTGCCGGCGGGGAGGTACACCCGCAGGGCGCGCCGCACAGAGGTCCTGGTCGTTGGGCAACAGGACAGCGGCGGCAGAACTGATTCGGTTACAAATCGTGACTGAAATAGCCCGGAGCATGCTCAAGATCAGATATCTGGAATTCAACAGTTTTGGGTCTGCTCGGCGCAGTAGCGCGCAGGGACATGCCTGCCTCCGGACTCGCTCCTTCGCGATCGCAAAATCATACGGCACCCTCGGCCTTCAGCGCGCGATAGGTGGTATCGACCGACTTTACCGTCGCGTCGACAATGATGTCGATCTCTTTTCGGGTAATGATCAGGGGGGGGGCATAACCGAGGATGTCGCCATGCGGCATGGCCCGTCCGATGACACCATTCTCAAACAGAGCAGCTGCAGTGCGCACCCCGACCTGAAGGTCGGGTTCGAATGGTATCCTTTGTTTTGGGTCCCGCATCATCTCTACGGCCGACAGGATACCCACTCCGCGAACTTCACCAACGATGGGATGTCCCGCCAGCTCGGCCTTCATCCGGTCTTGCCAATACGGTCCAACATCGCGGACATGCTCCAGAATATTTTTTTCTTTAAGCAGTCGAATATTGGCGAGCGCGGCTGCGGCACAAAGCGTGTGCCCCGAATATGTCCAGCCGTGGCCGAGTGCGCCGTGCTTCTCAGTTCCTTGTTCCAAAACCGACCAGACACGGTCGCCAATGATTGACCCGGAGATGGGGAGGTAGGCGGAACTCAAACCCTTTGCGATGGTCACGAAATCCGGACGCATGTTATACAGGTGGGAACCGAACTTCTCGCCGGTTCGCGCGAAGCCACAGACCACTTCATCCGCGATTAGAAGGATATCGTATTTGTCGAGCACCGCTTGAATGGACGTCCAGTACCCTTTGGGGGGCGGCACAATACCTCCTGTCCCAAGTACCGGCTCTCCGATAAAAGCTGCAACCGTTTCCGGTCCTTCGGCCAGGATCAAGGCTTCAAGCTCATCGGCACAGCGCCGGGAGAACGCTTCCTCGCTCTCCTCGACACGCGCCTGGCGGTAATAGTGCGGCGTGGTTGTATGGCGCACCAAATCCAGAGGCAGGTCGAAGAAATTGTGAAAGAAGGGAAGGCCAGTTAGGCTACCCGTGACCAATCCAGACCCGTGATAGCCGCGATTTCGCGAGATGATCTTTTTCTTTTCGGGCCGGCCAAGAATGTTATTATAGTACCAGACCAGCTTGATGTTGGTTTCGTTGGCATCGGAACCGGAGAGGCCGAAATAGACCCTTCGCATGTTCTGACCGAAATACTCGACCACGGCCTCTGCCAACAGGGCGACCGGCTCCGTACCTTGGCTGGCATAGACGTGCGCGAACGGCAATTCGTGTGCTTGCCTGGCAATGGCCTCGGCGATCTCCGTGCATCCATATCCCATGTTGACGCAGTAGAGTCCTCCGAAACCGTCGAGGCTCCTTCGGCCTTCGGTGTCCCAGATATAGACGCCTTCCGCACCGGCCATAATCCTATTTGGCGTTTCGCCTCGGCTGTGCTTGGCCAGATGCGTAGAAGGATGGAAGACGAAGCTTCTATCCTTCTCCCGGAGTTGCTCGGTTCCCAGATTGCTCAAGCGCATGTCCCTCTCCTCGCGATAAATTGGCGGAGGGCACTCGGCCAGCCACCTGTTTAGCAAATAGCATACCGGAAACGTCCCTTGAGTTTCTCGGGAATGCAGGTTATTCGCCGTGAAATTCGCGGGATCGGCCCGAATTGCCGTGAAAACTAAGGCGTCACCTTCGCCTTAGCCGAGGGTCGGGGGCGCGTCCTGCAAACACGAACAGCTTACGACGCGCATGCGCCCAGCATAGTGCCCGATTAGCGGGCGATATTGACGGATGAATAGCGCTCGGGACGCTGTTCCCGCCGGCCGCGCGAGGCACGATAGAGCGCCGGCGGCCATGTTCCGCCGAACTGCCGGTCATCCCTTACATTCTGACGGTCCGGATCGGTCTTGCCCTTCCCAAGGGTGGTAATGAGGTGATCAGGGGCAAAGCACATTCGCCTCGATCAGCAGGCAGCGGGTTCCGTGCCGCGGCACAGGCTCCAACCTGGTTGGCCAGCGCTGAGAGGCTGAGGTCGTGCCCTCGCGCATATTGATAGCTTTGGCGGTGCGGCGGCTGGTGCTCGGCAGACTTCTCGAAGGAGCATAGCCAGAAGGTTCGGCCCGGCAAAGACGCGCGGCGAGAGCTCCTTGCCATTGACATCTTGATTCGCAGCCGACCAGCGCCGCCAAGTTCTATCGTCAGCGTGTTGCCTTTCTTGCGATCGCAAATTCGTGGTTGCTGCGCAGGGCGAGCCGAGCTGCGGCTCGCAGGAGGGGGCGAGCCGACAGAATTGCGCGGCCTGAAAAGCTGCCTCCATCAATGCTGGCCGCTCGTGCAGTCTCGAAACGCTGGATCAAGCCTCAAACATCGAACAGCCGCTCCTTTTCCTCGCGAAACCAGCGCCCTCGCGCGACATGATCTTGTCTGACGATCCGACGCTTCGAGCGGGGCTCCTCTAATAGGTTGCACATGACCTGCAGCTTTCAGCCAAACTCAGCAAATCGGACGTCGTGCTCTTCTTATCATCGCTCGGCAAGCTCGGAACACGCTGGCGGACGTTGCTAAGGCTAGTCGCCGCCAGCGGATGGCGAGGATGTTTGGGCGGCTAAGTGCTTTTAGGTGGCGATTATAAGCCGAGATCGCGATAGGTGCTTTCGCCATAGCTCCTGGCGCCATCGCCACGCTGAGCGTTTGAAAGCCGATGAAATTCGCTCGGCCAATTGGCTAGCGCGTGCTTGATGGCCTTCATCTTGAACGGCACGTGCACAACACATTTGTCCCTGATGATAGGCGGACAGCTCACATCTTGTTGCCGCGAGCCGTTAAGGTTTGCTGCGATTATCGGCAGACCTAGATCAAGAGCCAATTCCATTTCCCAGCGCACGAAGCGAAAAAGGTTTTTCGTCTTCTCACCGATCAGGACAAGTACCTGGCTCGATCCATTCATTCTGTTGCGAAGATTGCGTTTAACATAATCTTCGTCCTGTGCTCGGCTCGTCATATTGTCCAGATCGTGAGCGTTCGCGAATTCAAAACTCACATTCTCGCTGGCGTTCCACCCTTTCATAAAGCGGTATGCCCAAGCGTCTTCATCGCCGTCAAATATTACATAGGTCGGATCGCTGTATGCCATTGTTGTCTCTTAGTTGTTTTGACGAGCAACCCACTGGGTGTGCTCCCGTGAGAAAGCCAGTTCGGCTTCGTTCACCGCGGCGGAGAATGCCTCATCCGAGTTGGCGTCCGTAATAAGGTCGGCAGTCAAGCCGATCTCGTGAGCTGTCAACGTGTAAGCCGATGCCAATTCGTTAAATTTCTTGATCTGGGTCCACCCAATAAGGGAGGCGGCGATGACAATTAGCGGCTCGGTCGGCCAGCCTGGCATCGCGGGGTCAGCGATGCGTACTACGATGAACGAGAATCCCAGAGCGTATGCAAAAATACCAAGGCCCATCCAGACTTTCGCGGACCTCTTGTTCGAGCGCGCCTTCTTCTCGTACCACTTCCGTTGGTCGCAGATTCGTCTCTGCAGATATAGGTCTTTTCTTTCTTTTAGCGGGGAGTCCCTTATCGACATCATCTGGTCGGTTGTTTGGGGGGATGCTGAATCGGTGCCGCTCAACGCGCTACCAAGGTGACGATTGCTATCAAGGATACCTTCCATGAGCTTTCGAAAATCAGCTCTGGCGTCAGCGGCGCGCGCGTCATCGAACGGCTGTGCTCGCATCGCGAAGCGCCAAGTCAATGTCTTCACCGACTCTGCCAGAGCTCGAGCCTGATACCAGACCTGCTCGGGCTTTGTGACCGACCGGAAAATGAGGACTCCCATTGAGCAAAGAAATACCGCAGCATAGACACCGAAATAGGCTTTTGATGGCGACAAGTCCAAAGAGAGCACCGACGCTAAAAAAAGAAGAACGTACTCTGCCCGGATCAGGCGCAGAAACGTCGCCTGCTGCTCGTTGGATGCCACGTCGGCGCTATTATAGAGTCCAGGATATTTCATTTTTGAAGCACACCAGTCTATTTTGTGGCGGTAAATTCTTTAAGCCAGGATTTGGCAAACGTGAGGTTAGCAGTCGAGCTTACAGAGCCTATTCTTGAGCGAGGCGCGGTCCCTCTGTTCATAAACAGGAATGCAGGTCCTGTCCCATCAATGTAAGGGTATAGGCCCAAAAATTCTTGCCCGGAGAATGTTTCCGAAGAATTTTTTGCCACGGGCAGAACCGCTACCGCGGTCCGAAACCCATCGAAAAAGCCAAGCTCCCAAGGCATCCATCTGGATCCTGGAGAATTGTTTGAATGCACATAGATTAGCGTCTTTGACTGCCTCATACGGGTCCGCAGCAACTCGGCGGTGGCCGAGGAGACTTTTGTGCGGTCCAGTTGTGAATCTTCGACCCAATCTACGTAAGCAGTGAACCCAAGCTCCTCGAAAATTCGCTTCACACCGAGAACGATCTCTGCGTCCTTGAAAGAATGTGACAGAAAAACGTCGAATGACGATCTGGCTGTAGCTGCGGCCGTCTCTTCCTTTAGAACGATCGATGCGGCTCTATGTCCTCGACTGGCATTCGCAACTCTTTTCAGCTCTGCCTCGGTCAGTAGCACTATTCAAATCCCCCCATGATCTGTTCGCAATCTATGAACTTGACGCCCATTCGATTAAGCGACCCTTGTCTTGTGAAAACTGGCACCATGCTCTCCAGCCGGTAGCGCAACCTCCACCTTCTCAAAGACCACGTCGGGTGGCAGGAGTGACCGGCCTTGTCACCCACCTACGCGATCCCGGCACAGCCATGCTCCTCGCTTAGAAGGCTGCGGAGACCAGCAATGTCAAACAGGACAGACGATCTCCTAATCTCGAACAGCAACGAACTTAGGACGTAAAAACGCGATCTCCGAATGTCCGCAGGCGTCGAGGGCCGGGTTGGTCGCCAAGGCCGAGCGGGCCAGCTTGCACTCCCGCTACCCGTCGGCTTGCCAAACCCTCGCTGTAGATTTCGCCCCCTACACGGATGCGCTGACCGCGACTAAGCTCAATCGCCACTGATCGCCAATCCAGGGCGAAAGTTCCCCCCTTGAAGTAGCGGTAGAGGCATTTTTCGGCACTTCGCATCTTAGATATGGACGCCTCCTCAACCAGGCACGATCCGGTTTGGCTTCTCGCCGTAACCGTGCTGGGCAAGTGCGTCCGATGGCTGCTTCGATCCTCTCCTGGAATAGATCGGTTCCAGATTGCTCAAGCGCATCGTCCTTGCTCGCGATCAACTGGCGGATAGCGCTCGGCCACCTTTTTCCAGCAATTAGTATACCGCAAATGTCCCTTGAGTTTCGTCGGAATGGGTGCCTTTTGCCGACGAATCTACGGGATCCGTGCCAAACGCCGTTGAAACTTAGCTTTTGGGTTACCGTTGCCTCAGGGCGGACAAAGGTATCGGTGAATTGGACTTCACTGGTTTCGTGACGACAAGGCTATAGTATTGATCAATCCCCAAGCCTGCCTGCAGCAGTCCCTCCATGAAATCCTGATAGGCGGCCATAGAACGAGATGCGACCCGCATCAGATAATCCACGCGCCCCCCAATTGCCCAGCAGTCCAGGATTTCCGGAATGTCTTGGATAGCAGTTTCGAAGTGTCGTTGGTCCTCAAGACGATGACGATCCAGCACGACCTCCACCATCACAAAGATCATGCCGCCGATGAGGGCAGGACTCAGCCGCGCATAAAATCCCTCAATAATCCCCGCGGCCTTGAGTGCTCGGAGCCGCTCCGAACAGGCGGACGCCGAAAGATGAACTCGTTTTGCAAGCTCACTTTTTGAAATCCGACCGTCTGCCTGAATTTCGGAGAGGATCCGCAGGTCCCAACTGTCGAGTTGCACGGGATCGGGTTTCGACTTCATAACCTATGCTCTCAGCGATGACATCGCGTTGTGTGCCGATCAATTCTATCATCAATTGAAACGAGCGAATGTAGCAGTGGAAGGCATCCGTTCCAGGCCCGAGATGTGCCAGAATGGGGTACGAAAATCAGCTGAGGGTGAGCGATCCGCTGAGAAAAGCTGCAGAAGTAATTTGGCTATCGCCCCAACGCCCAACGGGGCAATGGTGCAGCTGGAGAGAATAGTCGGCGGCGGCGGAGACCATGATAAATAGATAACCGATTTTCTTGAATCTCGCTGCCGTACTTGATAGACGCGCGACTGCATTCGACCCTCGATCGCATGGACGGCATACTCAATGCAGTATTCACTCGCACATTCAACTATTAGGGTGAATTGAAGGCCTTGCTTGGCCGGCTCGCCGAGGCGCAGGGCACCGCAAATGCCGCTCGTCTTATGGCTTGCCCGATAATTTGGCGCTCGGGTCTGGCCGAAATCGCCCAACCGGAAAGACTCAAACACCGATGTTGCGTGCGATGCTGTCGGCTGCCATACGCTTACGCCACTCAAGAGGCCCGGAATTGTGAATGGAGTTTCCCTCAACATCGACAGCCATGACGACGGGCATGTCCTGCACATCGAATTCATAGATGGCTTCCATGCCCAGGTCTTCAAAGGCGACAATCCGCGCCGCCTTAATCGACTTTGAAATCAGGTACGCAGCGCCACCCACTGCAGCAAGGTATGGCGTTCTGTGTCTTACAATCGACGCGATGGCCGCCGGTCCCCTCTCCGCTTTGCCCACCATCGCGAAAAGGCCGGTTTCGGCGAGCACCTTGTCCGTAAAATCGTCCAAGCGGCTGGAGGTTGTTGGACCGGCGGGTCCAACGACTTCATTCCTCACTGCCCGGACGGGACCGACGTAGTAGATCACGCGGCCCCTCAGATCGACTGGGAGCGGCTTGCCGGCATCAATCAGTTCGACCATTCGTTTGTGGGCAGCGTCACGGCCCGTCAGCATCTTTCCAGAAAGCAGGAGCGTTTCACCGCAGCGCCACGATGCCGTCTCTTCCTTCGTAAGCGTATCTAAATTGACCCGCCGGACGCCGGCTGGGTTCAATTCGTCGGCTCCGATGTCGGGCCATTCGCGCAAATCGGGCGGCTGGAGGCTGATGGGTCCAGAGCCGTCCAAAGTAAACTTCAGGTGCCGGTTGGCGGCGCATTGCGGGATGAGCGCCACAGGCTTGGACGCTGCATGAGTAGGATAGGTCGCAACCTTGACGTCAACGACTGTCGTCAGACCACCAAGGCCTTGGGCGCCGATACCAAGCGCGTTGATCCGCTCATAAAGCTCAATCCGCAGCCCCTCTTCTGCGCTTGACGCCCCCCTTGCGATCAGTTCCGCCATATCTATGGGCTCGTTCATGGCCTCCTTGGCCAGCAGCATCGCCTTTTCAGCGCTACCACCGATGCCGACAGAGATCAGTCCAGGTGGACACCACCCGCTGCCAAGGGTCGAAACGGTATTGACCACCCAGTCGGAAACGGAGGCGGTGGGATTGAGGGTGGTAAAACGTGCCTTGTTCTCCGACCCGCCGCCTTTCGCGGCGATGGTGATCTCAATCTGGTTACCTTGCACCAGGTCGACATGGACAACTGCCGGTGTGTTGTCGCGGGTGTTGACCCGTCTAGCGAGGGGATCCGCAACGATCGATGCCCGAAGGGGATTGTCCGGATCGAGATAGGCTTGACGTACGCCCTCATTCACAAGATCCGCGAAACTGGCTGTTGACTTAATGCGGGCATCCATGCCGACCTTTGCGAAGACAACCACAAGTCCGGTGTCCTGACAAATCGGGCGCCGCCCAAAGGCCGCCATGCGGGAGTTCAGCAGAATCTGACCTATGGCATTCTTCGCCGACGGGCTCTGTTCTCGCGTGTATGCGTGAGAAAGAGACCGGATATAATCTGGAGGATGATAGTACGAGATGTACTGAAGGGCGTCGGCGACGCTCCTTGTGATGTCGCTACCGGCCATGGTCCGTGTTCTGTTTCCCACCGGATTTTATCCAAATGAACCGAGGCCATTGACCATTTTCAGAATCTGGAAGCTTCGCACCCCCTGCTCGCCGCCTTCATATCCATAGCCGCTTTGTTTGACTCCTCCATAAGGGGCATCAGCGGAAACCCCTTTCAGGTAATTCACACTAACAGCGCCCGCAGAAAGACCGCCCACAAGCCTCTGTTGCGTATCGGCCGCGCCAGTAAACAAGTAGGCGGCCAGACCGTACTCCGTGGCGTTGGCTTCATCGATCGCCTCTTCGATCGTATCGAAAGGAGCCACGGTGAGAATTGGTCCGAACGGCTCTTCATGAAGCACTCTCGCTTCCTTCGGTACGCCAGTCAGGATGGTTGGCGGCCAGTAAAACCCCGGTCGGTCAAGGGGGATGCCACCGGTCTCGATTTGGGCGCCGCCCTCTACCGCATCTTTGGTCAGGCGTTGCATGGCCTCGATTCGCCGCGCGTTTGCCATGGGACCCATCTGCGTTGCAGGGTCATCCGGTGGACCGATCCTGATTTTTCGGACCGCCTCCGTCATCCGGAACAGGAATTCCTCATAGCGGGATCGGGCGACAAGAATCCTGCTGGGCGCATTACAACTCTGGCCCGCGCACTCGAATTTGTATTCCGAAATAGCCGGTATCGCCGTTGCCAGGTCGGCATCTTCGCACACAATAACCGGGGAATGTCCACCGAGCTCAAGGATGCAGCGCTGCAGATTATTCGCGGCCAGTGTGGCCAGCTGTTTCCCAACAGCGGTCGACCCCGTGAACGTCAAGACTTTGACAATTGGCGAACTGAGCAGATGCCGTGATATATGCACAGGAACACCGAACACCAGGTTGACCACGCCTTCCGGTATCCCTGCTTGACGCAAAGATTCCACGACATGGACAGCCACGCTTGGCGTCTCTTCGGCCCCTTTGAGGATCACCGGGCAGCCTGCCGCCAGCGCGGGGGCGAGCTTGCGGGCGATGAGAACGGCTGGATAGTTCCACGGCGTAAAGGCAGCGACGACACCGAGGGCCTCCGGGACGATCATCCTGTTCGGACCCAACGGAATCGGGGTCGACAACTCATCGGCATGCCGGCCATTCCATTCCAGCGTTTCGACTGCGCGCGCGTACTCTCCTGTTGCTTCGGCAATCGTCTTTCCCTGTTCGGACGACAGGTCCCTGGCTGCGGCGCCAGCTTTCTCAGCCAGATTGCTGGCGGCAGAGACGAGGATCTCGCCACGCTCTTTGGCGGGGCGTGAGGACCACGCCTTGCGGCTGCGTTCTGCCGAAGCAAGAGCTTCATCCAAGTCTGGAACCGTAGCCGAGGCCACTGAGGCAAATACCTTCTCCGTCGCCGGGTTGATCACCGGCAAAGTGGCTCGGCTACCACCGGCTCGCCATTTGCCATTAATGAAGAGCTCGTAGCTCCTGGCGTGGGACATCGCGGGCTCCACTTGTGATTCTGGCCATGCGAGCGCCGTTTCAATTTTCGAAGCCGCTGAGCTCGCTTGAGCCAGTTTCATCGCGATGGTCGCAGCGGGTCAAATATCGATTAGTGCCTAAATCCATCTGGAATCCAGATCGATCTGTTCCGACAGGAAGGAAGTCATGCCGTTGTTTACAGATCGATGGTTCTCAGGTCGCGTCAGGAGCCGATGCTACCCAGCCCCGGCTCTCAATCAATTCTCTGGCGACCTTCGGAATGAGCTTGCGGACCGCAGAAACGGCCGCAGAACGCTCATCTTTGGGATTTACAGCAAGCACCACGGAGCGGGTAATTACCGGATCGACTATCTTGACCGTCCGGACCAGCCCTTGAGAGGCTTCTTTCTGAACGGCAGACGGGGCGAGAATAGAATGCGCTTTTCCCTCTACGACCATGTTGATGATCGTTGAGAGCGAGTCCACTTCAAACTTGACGTCCATCGCGCAACCGTGTTGTGCGACGACATCAGCCACCGAACGCCTGACATTGTTGTTGCGCATGGGAACCGCCAGGGGGAATGCATGCAGGTCGGCCAGAGATATCGCATCTTCAAACGGTGGCTCGCCGGACGGAACCACCAGACAAAGGTCTTCGCGCGCTAGCACAGTCATTCGCCCCACACTGTCCGCAGTGCGGTACAGAACCGCCAGATTGAAGCGTCCAGCCGCCATCCATTCCTCTAGCGGTCCCGTCATACCCTCGACCATCTTGAGGGACACCTTGGGCAGTTCGTGTCTTACCGTCTCAAGCAGCGGACCGCTCAGGACGCGAGCAGCTCCAGACGGAATGCCAATAGTCACCTCCCCGGCGGGGGAAGCGGCTGTGTTGGTCAATTCCACCTCGGTAATTCGAATTTCTTTGAGAATCGCCCGCGCCCGCTCCAGGAGTTTGGCTCCTGACGCCGTCACGCTCACGCCGGTCCTGTCGCGTATCAGCAGCTGAGTGCCGAAGCCTTCCTCCAATTGGCGCACATGCAGACTCAGCGCACTCTGGGCGACATTCAGAAAGCCAGCGGCCTTCGTGAAACTGCCTGCTTCGACCACGCCAACAAAGTATCTTAACTGCCTGATTTCCACGGGTACTCTTCCGAGGGCGGACTGCAATGATGTAATCTATCTCGAAATGTGATGGCGCGACAGCAATAATTGCAGAGCGACATGACGCCTAACTGTCGTGTCATCTCAGTGTGGTTTGACCAAAACCGTAACCTATGTGTCCAGAATGGACCCAACCCGCCGAGGCTTCAACCGGCCAACTCGGCGCCCTGATCCATGGAGATGATTTCTCGGACCCTTCGAATAACCGGTAGATCGACCATCTTCCCGTCCAATGTGAACGCGCCTTTGCCTTGCGCCGTCGCATCTTTTTCGCCGCGAGGACACGACGGGTCCCTCGAGTTCTTGTGCGCTTGGTGAAAAGCCCCATCGATGTTTAAATGGATCGCCTGCGGCCCCACGAAGTTATCATTGTCTAAGAATCGCCGATGCTTCCTATCGAGCCGAGACTGCCGCATGGGGAACAGAACGGAAAGGTTCGGCGTCAAAAGCAGGTCGAGTTCTGGGGCACCGCCAACAGCTGCACTGAAGTCTTCAGTACCAAGCGCCATTGCAACCAGCGGCGCTAACAAGATGGGAAAGGAGGTCATTGCTATTGCCGCTGGCGGACTTCGGCCGGCCACCCCATTTCCTCTTCCGAGAGGTGAATTGTCCAACCAACCCTGCTGACTAATGACGAGCATGATCGTATCGTCAACGTGTCACAGAATTGCTTGCAAGCTCACGGCCTCAGCTGGGCCAACGAACATTGAACTCCGTGGACGAAGCCTGGACCCGTCGTCATCCAAGTCAATCCGCGCCTCGATGAGGGGACAGATCCTCAATTGGTTCAGCTGGCTTGCAGTATTGCACCTAGCAGTCACGGCGAGGACTGGGATTTGCGAAGAAGGCATTCTCGCAGTGCGGCCGTACGGTACCTCATTCCTGGCACACTGGATTAGATCGCTGGCGACATTAAGATCAGGTGTGACCGAGGTGAAATTTTATGTCGAAAACCTGAAGGCAGGGCGTCAGGCAGGGCGATTACAGAGATCCTATCGGACATGTCATCGCAGTTTCATCCACCATTGCTCGACCGAGGCGACACTCATCGTCCCATCAACCTAATCCATTGGTCGATCACGCCGTTCACGACCCTTGGCGAAGAAGGAATCAGCAGCCCCTAGGCTCAATTGGAAAGCGGGGCGGGGTCCATACGTATCTTCGTTTCCGGGCACCTCATGCTAATGAAGCCGCGACAACAGGTTGGTTATGCACCCAGGTGCTGGCCAATCCGGCTTGACTGGAAAGTTTCATACCCAGGCCTGGCACAGGCGAGCGTGATGCCGCTCTCGCTATGTTGGACCGCAGACGCCGCGACGGCGCATCGACTGGCGCTGGCGAAGCCTAGGACGCGCCAGTCAAGGACCTGCAAAGAGCAAGATCACGCCGCGCGTTGCCTTCAACGCCCATTTGAGCAGAAAGCAACAAGCCTCGCGTATAGCGATCGATGACCGCACGAAGCGCCATCCGGGCTATGATCTCAGTCAGCACTGCCCTAAGGGGTCAGAGGAGGGTTCGGTCAGTCAAGACCTCAGACGGCATGGCCAAGGTCAAGCTGCGAGGATGTGCCACCGCGGGCGCGGCATAACTTGGCGGGCTACAATTTGGTTCGCTTGCCCAGGCTGCTGGCAGCGCCGGTAGTCGGCCGCGCCGGACTGGCACCTACGTCTGGTCCATGAACGGTTGCTTTAGCAAAACCGAAGTCCTCGCCAAAACTCTTCGCCGACGTGCGACGACCGCGCCGGTGCTCGTTCCGGGGTCGGCAAGACGAAGACAGGCCTACTCTGGATTTATGCCCGCGATGACTGATTAGGGAGGGAGCGGACCGCCGGGCGTCTTATGTCTATGCGCCGGACCGAAAAGGCCCAGCGTGCGATCGCTCATCTCGCAGGCTCTCTACCGGAACTTGCAGGTCGACGGCTATAGCGGGCCATCGCTTGCTGGCCGACGAAAAGCGGCTTCACGCTCGCCTTCTGCCATGCCGCGCCCGATCGAGGCGCTAAGAAGGATCCGCGAACTCTAAAAGATCGAGGATGACATCCGTAGCCGAGGCCAACGAGGCCTTGCTGCACGCAGGCAAAAAGTGCTCAACCATCACGGCACTGGACCCAGGGCGGCTAGAGAAGCTCGGCCAAATCAGTCAGAAGACCAAGCTCACAGCGGCGATCCCCTACACGCTCTCGCGCTGGGAAGCGCCTCTCGCGCATCCTGGACGAGGCCATATCAAGATCGACAGCAACGTGGTCGAACGCTCAATCATACGCAACTCTTTTTGCAGCTCCGGCGGTGGCGCTGAGCACTGGTCAGTCATCGTGTCGCTGGGTGATCGCCGGGATTGGCCGGATAGCCTGAAGCTAAGGCCGTCGAGCCAGACCCTCTGACCTGCCACTGAACTTTCAACCAGTGGCGATTAGCCTCGGCCGTTTCTGTTATGGCGCGGTTTGAGCAACGGGCGGAGGCGCGAAGCCTTCATTGAGTGCAGCGTCGGAGCCGGTTGCGGCGAGGGTTCCGGCGAAGACCGCCGGGGTCAAATAGCGAGCGAGGAATGCGGCCTCACGGTGTTGAACAACACCAGGAAAGAACACCCACAGGACCGAGGAACGCAAGTTTCTTTATCCGTGGCATCCTTGGGCCGGGCGTTGTGTTCACGTTCATGAGGTGATCGAGAACGCCGACCGGGAGGTTTTCCGCTGCAGTCTCTCCCGCCACGCCTCCGATCGGTGGCTGGAAGTTCCGGCCTGGATGTTTGATCGCGGTCTGCACCGCGTGGCGCATTGCCCTGCCCCACATATCGATCCCAGAACGCTTGGCGTCTTGGTGACACTGCTGCAGGACCCGACGGCCAATTCCCACACCCCATCGCAATTGGAGGATTCGGGCGCAGCATCGGGTCCTCACGAAGCGAACCGGGGAGAGGTCCATACCGCGCCAGCCTACGACATATCAGTTCGATCTTCTCCAACCCGCACGACGCGCAGACCGCGCAGATGCCGCCATTCGCTCGCGCAGCCGCCGTAAGGCGCGAGATGCTGGCGCTGATTCCGGGTGCACACGAAGGCTACGTCGGCTGGGAAAGGCGGAAGCGATCCGCAAGATGGTGAGCGACCACGTGCCCACGAGCCGGCATCACGGGGCGCCCAAGCATGGCGACGCTCTGCTCGCCGACCTTGTCCGCTGCCGGCGCTGCGGCCGCGAGCTGACGGTCCGCTACACGGGAACCAAGCACAACATTCCGCGCTATTCCTGCTGGCGTGGTCTGCTTGACAATGGCGAGCCGCGTTGCATCGCCTTCGGTGGACTCGCGTCGATCGAAGGCGTTCATCCTCTGCCGGACGGTCCATGGGTCTTCAGCCGATCAACGCTTGACGAACCGGCGGCTCAGCGCATCGTTCATCGCGCGCGGCAAAACCCAAAATACCCCATGGGATCGCATCCAGATCAGCAAAACCTATTCACTCAAATGACATAGACAGATGAGTGTTATGAACAGGATTTAGGTCCTGCCTCCATTCGGCAGTGGCACTGCGGGCGTGGTCGAGGCCGAAGAACAGGCCATCGTTCAACAGCTCGTCTCGCATTCGGCCGTTGAGGGAATCGCGTAGCCATTTTGCATCGGCTTGCCCGGCGCGGTGTAGTGCCATTCGCTCCTGTTCAGCCGCTGATAACAGGCCAGTCAGTTGTTGCCCACAAGAATCAGGATCTCGTGGGCGCGCCGCACCACTGGCGGATCTATCATTTTGCCATTCAACGAGAATGCGGACAGTCCACGCGTGGCGGCATCATTTGCCGCCGCGACAACTTTATGGGCCCACTCGAGCTCCTGGGCGCTTGGCGAGAAAGCCTCATTGAATATGGCCACCTGTGTCGGATGGATCGCCAAAGCTCCGGCAAAGCCAAGCCGCCGCGCCCGCACCGCGGCCTCACGAAGTTTATGCGTGTCCGAGAACTCGCCGATGCTTCCTATGAAGCCCAGCGGGAGCAAGCCGGCCGCGCGGGCGGCAAACAGAACAGAAAGGTTCGGCGTCAAAAGAAGGTCGAATCCTGGGGCGCCGCCAACAGCGGCGCTGAAGTCTTCAGGGCCAAGCGCCATTGCGACCATCCTTGGATGCGCCGACGCAATGGCCGCAAGCCTTTGCAAGGCGCCCGGGGTCTCAATCTGGGCAAGGAACCGGATGCCTCCCTGCGGAAGATTTCTTTCACGTTCTAGTTCCGAAACCGCATTCGCGATCTCTATAACCCACTCTGCCGAATCCGTCTTCGGAAGAACCAGTGCGTCAACACCCGCCATCACGGCTGCATCGAGATCGGCCGCCAAGGCGCGCAGACCATGATTCACGCGGACCAAAACAGATGCGCCTTTCCGGCCCACCTCTGCCACGCATTCAGGAAGCTGCTGCCGTGACTCTCCTTTCCGATCCTGGGGCACGGAATCCTCCAGGTCGAGAATGACGCCATCTGCGCCCCGCTCATGGGCCGTCTCTACAAAGCGCGGAACGTGAACAGGAACGAAGAGCAGGGATCTCCAGCGCGGTACAGACATCGCGCCTTCAACGGCCGCAAAGGTGTCCTTGATCATGGAGACGCCTTTGCGGCCGATTTTAGCGCGGGCGCTGCCAGTGAGCTTTCTAGGCGGCCGGTGCGCTGAAATGATCCGAGGTACACAGGCATTTTGTAAACCGCGAGCAGTCTCACCTTACTGAAACGCGCGCTCACGCTGACGCGGCTCTTTCGCGCAAAAGCGCCCGCACCTCCTCGCGGACAGCCTCGGTATGAGAGCCAAGAGCCGGGACTGGGCGAAGCGAGGGGAGCTCCGAGTTGAAAATCGCCGCCGGCGCTATCGTCTCGACGGCTCCATCGGGTGTTCCAACCTGCACCCTGCGAATGTGTGGATGCTTTGAAACATCCACCACTTCGTTCAGTCGGCCATATGCCAGGCCGGCCGCCTCGAGCTCCTGCATCGCATCGTGGCAGGATAGTTCAAAAAACCGCTGTTCAATGATCTCATCAAGTTGCGCACGATGAGCGAGGCGCTCCATATTGTCAGCAAAACCAGGTGCGCGTGTGAGCCCGGACTGCTTCAGGAATTTCTCGCAGAAATTCACCCATTCGCGGTCATTCTGAACCGAAAAGATGACCTCTTTGCCGTCGGCACAGCGATAGGCACCATACGGCGCGAGCGACGGGTGTTTCACGCCTGCGCGTACCGTCTGGTAGCCGCTGTAATCATTTTGCAAAACCGGCACGTTCATCCAGTCGGCGACGGCATCAAACAGTGACACCTGGATGCTGGTCCCTTCGCCGGTGACCTCGCGGTGGTACAGTGCCTGAAGAATGGCGCTGTGCGCTGTCATGCCCGCCGAGATATCGCAAACCGAGACCCCTACACGCGCAGGCCCCTGTTGGTTGCCGGTGATAGCGCATAGACCTGTTTCGGCCTGGACGATCAGATCGTAGGCCTTCAAATGGGAATACGGCCCTGACTCCCCGAAACCAGAAATGTCGCAGGTGATCAGCCGCGGATATCGTCGACGCAGATCAGCGGACGCGAACCCCAGTTTTTCTATGCTGCCCGGCTTTAGATTCTGGATGAAGACATCAGCACTGGCAATGAGCGTGTCGAGGACGGCGCGATCCGCCTCCAACCTCAGGTCTAGACAGACCGACTCCTTACCCCGGTTGAGCCAGACGAAGTACGCGCTCTGCCCCCGCACCAGCTTGTCGTAGTTTCGGGCAAAGTCCCCTTCGGGCCTTTCGACCTTGATCACCCGGGCGCCTGCGTCAGCAAGGCGAGACGATGCGTAGGGAGCTGCAACGGCCTGTTCGACCGCCACAACCGTGATGTCCTTGAGACTGTTTAGCATCAGGGCGCTTCCTACGCGGCTTTCAGGTTTTGTGCCCGACGCCGATCAAGCATGGCGAGCAACCGATTTTGTTCGTTGCCTACAATGGAAAGACCTTCGTCGATGCCCATGCCAGGCTTCGCGAGCATCATGTCCGCCTGTGTTGCCACCGAAATGTGAACCGTCGCTCGCGCGGAGAGATCCGTCTCGCTGCAGCTGCCTCCCACATAGGCGTCCACGTTGTTCTCTTTGCACAGAAGCACCGCACGGGCGCTGTCGGCGATCGAGCCCACGTCCGGCGTCTTGATCTGCACGAGATGGGTCGCCTTAGCCTCCGCAAACAGACGCACATCCTCTAAGGTGTTGCAGCGTTCATCGACAACGATGCGCGCACGTGACGCGCGCGCATTCAGAATGCCGACGATCTGCCCGTAATTTTCGACCTGCGCCGGCGTAGACCCGAAGTCGGCTGGCGATTCGATATTCACCGTGAACTCCGGAACCGCGTCAGCAACCTTACTGATGAAGTCGGCGATGCGCTGGACGTCGAGCCCGATCTCCATACCGATCCAGCCGTACACATCGAAATGCAGCACCGGAGAATAGTCTGGTTGGCCGATTTGCTTGACGCGGTGCGCCACCCATTTGACGAAATCCAGAAAGGTTTCTCCCCCAACGCCGAATTTGCTACGCGAGTTGATGAGGCCATGCGGGATCACATCCACCCCCTTCAGGATCATTTTATCGACATTGATTTCGCGCGCATCACCGCTCTGGCAATAAATTGGGACACGACGATGCGGCATGGATAGGCAAAATTCCGAACAAACCACCTCCGCCATGGTACGACGCGCAGCATGGGCAGCAGCGCTTAAAAGGGCTTGGCTGACCCCATATTCGATGCATAGTGGGAGTCGTTTCCCAGTATGGAGATCGAAGACACTGGAGCAGGCTGTCAAAAAGCTGGACGCATCAATGTTTAAGAGCCGCGGGACAACAACACGTGACGTGAGATCCATGATGGCTCCGACGTCAAACAGGGGGTCACGCCCGCCAGCCCCTGAGTATTGCACTCCCATCATATCGCCCCAGGCGACCATATCGTCTTCCAGGACAAGCCCGACGCTTAAGCAAGCTGCCGGAACACGGATATCACGGAAGCCGGGCGTCAATGGCTCGCCGACGTAAACAAAACCGTCCTGGCCAACCCCTGCCCTAATGGCAGCTTGATCGTCATAAAAGAAGGCGCCGTTGCCGGGCGTGAGAATGACGTCTTTGATCTGCACTGAATTATACTCGAGTTTGGCCAAGCTATGAGCTGCGGCCGGATTTGCGCGCTCTGTCCTAAGTTATGCCCCGTTCGGAATCGGTTTTGCCAATATAAAGCCCCGAACGTGCCCATCTCGTTTTAAGATACGATAAAGTTGTTTTACGGGCGTCAGCGGGGACGGCACCGTCCGCCTCCCCTCTTGGTCGCGGTGCGCCGGATCGTCGCCCCTGCTTCCATAACAGAAGCTAGGCGATCAATCCGTCCGGCCAGCTCCCATCTCGGACCGCCACTTTCAACCATGGTTAGTATAAACCAAGCGATCAAGGATCAAGCAATCTTTTTGGCATGATTTTGGAAGACAGGATCAGCCGCTGATCGATCCGAGGAGCTGGCCTATAAGCTCCAGTCGAGGCCAGTGCCTTCATACCGGAGTTACTACAGCTGGCCAAGGCGCGGCTAATCTGTACCTCTAGTTATGCAGCGGCCGCGCAAGGATGGCTACCCCTTCATTGCGGTCGACATGCGCGCCCGATCCTATGGCTAGGACGATTGATGGCCCAGGCGCTCGGATGTCAATGGACGGAGCGGAAACAGAATCCATAGAGTGTAGGATACCTATAAGATCTCCCGACCTCACTTCATCCAACACAGAGCAGCGAGGTTCGAAGATACCCTGCGCGGGCGATTTCAACTCGTCTGATATCAGCGTCTCAAGGGTCTGACTGGACCTTTTGTTACGGAAAGACACGTCCTCGACTTTTCCTTCGACGAGTCCAAGCATAACGAGCGCGTTGCGAACTCCAGCTTCATAAATCGCTAGAGCTTCTGCGCTAACCGTACCACCGCCGAATTCCGCGCAAACGAATACCTTCCCTAGGCTATGTGCCCAACTGTCGAACATCCCAGCCGTGTCGTCATGTTGCCAGAGCAATGTTACGGGCAGCTTAAATGCCGCTGCCATTGCGAGCGTCTTAGCCATGAGATCCGCATCAGCAATTGGATGCGTGATGACCGCCGGGGGAAAATCCCACGTTGGGCCGAAGCTGTGCAGATCGAAAACGATGTCGGCATTTGGCAACAATACGCGTGAAACCGCATCCGCGATTCGTTCCGTAACAGACCCGTCGGCACGGCCCGGAAACACGCGGTTCAGATTCAAACCATCAAGCGGAGTATTGCGGCTCCATGCTTGAACTGCCAATGGATTAAGCACTGGCAGCACGATGATCCTACCACTGGTTTGCGCTTGTGGCAGCCACTCGATAAGCCGCCGCGCGACTAATGGCCCCTCCATTTCATTGCCATGATTCCCACCGGTGATAAGAAGGCGCGGTCCATCGCCCTTATTAAGACTAAAAACCGGAAGCGAGAACTCTTCATGGTCGGCGCCTCCCGGCACAACGAGGTGTCCTCTGCTCACGCCATGCGCATCGAGATCAAACGTAAGATGTGGTGCTTCGTTCATTGCTTAACCTATTGCGGGTGATCTGGCGACTTTGACCGGGCATATGGTCTTGTACACGGCTATTTTTTTCGCCTGGAACTATGCACACGCGGTCACCACTTCGCCAATATAATGTCCGAGACGGCACCATCGCGTTTTCAGATGACCAGGGCTCGCTCTGCTGACCTGTCCCTTGGTTCGTCACCTTGATCCCGGTGCACTAAGGGAGGAGGAAGGTCAAAGTCGCGGTGGGTAGCCGATTTCAGAAATCGCGCGATCAGCCGGTTGACGTTGGCTAGCTGTTCGTTGTTCAGACGGGCGAAGGATCTGTGCGATCCGGTCAGCGCCGTTGACCTCGAATTCCATCCTGGCGCGCAGCAAGAGGATCGGCAGGTCTGAGCTTGCTGGCGAGCAAGGCCGGCCGATCCCAGACATAGTCCGAATCCTTGATCCGCATGTGCCAGATGATAATTGCAAGAGCTTTACTGGTTTCCGTTTTGGACCAGGTGGCCATTTTATCCGCCCGTTGAAGCCCCGAACAGATGCTTGTCGCCAGTCCGTAGGAATAGGTCGGACGCATCATCAGGAAGTGGATCTGCCACGCCAGTTAGGCAGCGGCTTCCTGTAATGTTCGCTGCATGCTCGGTCGAGAACGCCACCAGACGGCATAGAGGACAAGCATCCAGATTAAAGGCAGAAGCATCAAAAGAGAAGCGACTGCAGCAATCGTCGGGTCGATTTGGTGGCGGATATTCTCCAGCATCTTCAAGGGCAACGTCCGCACCGACAGACCGCCGACCAAAGACGTTATGACCGCTTCATCGAATGACTGGAGGAATGCGAACATGGCGCCGCCGATCACTCCCGGCCTGATTAACGGCAGTGTTACGCGAAAAAACGTTTGCAGTGGTCCGGCACGCATACTCTTGGCCGCCTGCTCTAACGTCCGATCGAAGTTGGCCAACGTCGCAGAAACGATCACCACCACAATTCCAACAGCGCCGATACTGTGAGCGAGGGCGATACCACCCTTTGTGCCGATTAGACCAATCTGGATGAGACCCAGATAAGTCGCGATACCGACCACGATAACTGGAAAGGTGATAGGCGTGATTATGATCATTGTCAGCACGCCGCGAAGTCTTGCGCTTATTCGGCTCAATCCGAAAGCAGCAAGTGTTCCCAATAGAGTAGAAATAACAGCTACCTCGACACCAATCTCGACGCTGGTCCAAGCTGCTCCGCTCCAAGATGCATCGCCGAAAAACGAGCGATACCATTGAAGCGACAGGCCCGAAGGCGGAAATTGCAAAAATGCCCCGGAACTGAACGACATGATGACAACGATTATCCCTGGGAATAAAAGAAAGGCCATCACCAAAACGATAAAAACGATCGCGACGACTTTAGGCCATCGCCTTTCCGCCCCAGGCACGTAGCGCCGTCCCGTCCACCGTTTGACACGATAGGGACGCAGAATTTCGCTGAAGTTTCGTTTGATAACAAGAACAATGGGTAGTCGGGACATCGAGCCCTTCGGAGCTCGAGTTTGGCTTTGCTCTTGTTTGCCGGAGAGGTCAAGCCCGACCATGGAAAGCACCACAATGGCAAACCCGAGAAGGATGAAGGACGCAGCGGCAATGCGCGGAATATCGAACGAGCTATTCACCTCGGCCGCAATGAAGGTTGAAAGCATGGCATCGCGCAATCCCCCAAGTGCCGCCGGCGTGATATAGAATCCTAGGCAGAACACAAAAACTAGGAGCGAGCCACTCCGTGCGCCTGGAATGCTAAGGGGGAGAAATACACGCCTGAAAGCGGTGAAAGGTCCCGCTCCCATACTGCGTGCAGCAGCCATCAAGGACCGATCGATCCCCATCATCGCACTAACCAAGGGAAGTATCATCATCGGCAGCATGATGTGGACCATGCCAATATAGACCGCGGTTCGGTTATAGATGAGTTGCAGAGGTCGATCGATCAATCCGACGTCCAGCAAGATGTTGTTGATGACCCCGCGATCCCCAAGAATAACAATCCATGCGTAGGTACGCGCCAGCCCACTGGTCAAATAGGGGATGATCACGAGAGCGATGAGCGTCATGCGCAGAGTCTTGGATGCCGTGACGATCAGATACGCGGTTGGATAGCCTACGATTAAGCAGATGGCAGTTGCGACCAGACTTATTTCTATCGTTTGAAAGAGCACCCGCACATTAGCTGGCTGGGCGAAAAACGCTCCGTAGTATTGGAACGAGAAATCGGGGGCATTGACACTGCTTAGGAAAAGCAAGGTTATAGGGGCACCGAAAACCACAAGCAAAAGCGCGAACGCGGGCGCGGTTAACCCAAGTGGCACCTTGGCCATTCTGCGCAAAAGCTTCATGGATATCCCTTATCAATCGCTTATGGCGAAACGAAGCGAATGTCTGACCGCAGCCACGTGAGGCAAACCTCCTCGCCTGGCTGGAAAACAGGTTGGTCTGCCGCGACATGTTCCCGGACGATGAGAACATTGTTGCCAACGCGAACATGGTATTTTCGCAGAGGGCCGGCAAAAATCATATCGTCGACCGCACCGGCAACATATTGCCGCTGGTCCGTTTGAGCCCACTCCGCAGTCTTCGGAAGTACACTGATGCGCTCTGGCCTTATCATCGCAACGGTGCCGATTTGCGGCGCGTTGCCCCCTCTGGCCAGCAACAAGGCATCCTCGAGAATGTTCGCCTCACCCAGAAATTTAGCGACAAAGCACGATGATGGCCGATCATAGAGGGCCTCTGGTGTATCGATTTGCTCGACACGTCCTGCGCGCATTACAACAATCCGGTCTGACAGAGTAAGCGCCTCCTCCTGGTCATGCGTAACGCACACCGTCGTGATACCGAACTCCTTGTGCAAGCTCTTCATCTCGATCTGCATCTGCTCACGCAGGTTACGGTCGAGTGCGCCAAGCGGTTCATCAAGTAATAGGAAGGGTGGATCGGCAATCAGCGCGCGGGCTAGCGCCACGCGCTGCTGCTGACCGCCACTCAATTGGGATGGCATGCGACCGCCGAATTCCCCTAGATGCACGCGCTCAAGCATACGGGCTACCCGAACCTTCCTCTGATCGGGAGCCATGCCCCGCATTTCGAGAGGGAATTCCAGGTTTCGAGCCACTGTGAGATGCGGGAACAGCGCATAGCTCTGGAACACAATTCCTTGATCGCGCCGGTAGGACGGGACCGAAGCCACTGAATGGCCGGCGATCATAATATCACCCGAACTCGGGGCCTCAAAGCCGGCCAAGAGCATCAGGGTAGTGGTCTTACCCGAGCCGCTCGGGCCGAGAATCGTCAAGAACTCGCCGCGACGCACGGTCAGCGACAGATCCCTGACCGCCGGAACACTCCCGTACATCTTGGTAACACTGCTGAACTGAATTTGTGGCACCGATTGGTTCACATCTGCAGCGTCAACTTCCGAACGGGGGGCGGTATTCATTGCGTGCATGTTCACTGTGGCTCCTCCACCATCGCTGGCGTGCATTAGCAGGCATTTGCCGTACCTTCTGCCGTCGTACCCGATGCCGTGAGCGGAGAGGCTAGTGGGCTACCCCGCTCCCCGTCACATTTTCAGCATCAGTTTCGACTTTAGCCCGGTATGGAGTTACCCCGACCGGACTTTCGCACTTCAACCAACCCTACTGCAGGATCCACTCATTCCACCGCTGGATAAGCATCTCAGTGTTGGAAACACCGCTGGGGCCTACCTCATTGTACCATTTGCCGTTGATGGAAACGCTGCTCTTGATGTAATCTGGGTGGGTAGGGAGCTTGCGCGCAACTTTCTCGGGAAGAAGTTTGAACGCATTGCCGTTGCTTGGTCCCTCAGGAAACAATTGGCAAAATGCTGCCTGACGTTCCGCGCGAGTGGCGAATTCGATAAACTTCTGCGCAGCCTTCGCGTTGGGTGAACCCTTTGGAATGACCCAATAATCCCACTGCAGCTTCGCCTGGTTTCGATTGATCTCCGTCGCGGCGCCCTGATCGATCAACAGTAGAGCTCTTCCGTCATACGATTGAGCGATGTCAACGACCTTATCATGCAACATCTGTTGAATCTCTGATCCGCTGCTCCACCACTTACGGATGTGCGGCTTTATTTTGTCCAAACTGGCAAACACCCGGTCGATATCCATCGGGTAGAGCTTATCGGGAGATACACCGTCCGCTAACAGGGCCTCTTCCCAGGGTCCTTCTGAACCAAACTGGCCGGACACCAAGGTGCGAACGCCGGGAAACTTATCAGCATCCCAGAATTCAGCCCAGTTTGTCGGCCGGGGTTTATCAGCTGGGAATACGTCTGTGCTATATACCATATTATATGAGTAAATCAAATTTGCCACGCCAAACGGTTGCTTGGCAAATTCATAAATTCCGTCTAGCTCTTCTTTCCTGAACAAGGAGTAATCAATTTCTTCAAGAATTCCTTTCTTAGCTGCGACCAAGCCGGACCCTTGCGTAAGCGCCCCGACATCTACCGTGACATTGCCCGATTTTACCATCAACTCGACCTGTCCCATACCCATGTCGTCGGTGATTGGGTTGACCTTGATACCGGTCTCAGCTTCAAATGGCTTAGCGTAAGCCTCAATGTTAGCCTTTCCCCAATCGCCGCCGCCTAGCACTACGTTGATCTGGTTGGGTGTTTGGGCCGCAACGCGGCCCGCAATTGAAGACAGAGCGCCAGCCGCCATGGCGGTCGATGTCGCCTGCAGCAATCGTCGGCGATTTATTTCGTATTTCATGTCGTTACCCTCTTCTTGTGATCTCAGCCTTGATTAGCCAAGGTTGTTTTGCTTGGACAATGTCATGGTGCTAGAGCAGCCTCGGCCAAGTTGACCCAGTATCCAATGCCGTATGGCAGTGCTTCATCGTTAAAGTCGTAGGTTGGATTATGGAGAGCAGCAGTCGATCCATTTCCAAGCAGTATACATGCCCCCGGCCGCGCCTCTAGCATGTACGCGAAGTCCTCTGACCCCAAACTAGGTTTGACTTTGGGGTTCACCGATGAATGGCCGACCAGAGCACGCGCCACCTCTGTTGCCCGACGCGTTTGATCGGGATGATTGACAGTGAGGGGCTCCAGGCGGCGATGCTGAAACTCGACCTTCGCCCCGGAAGCGCGTGCAATATTTTCCGCGCACGCCTCAATCTGTTTTTCAGCGAAGTCGCGCAAAATCGGTGACAGTGTCCTGACTGTTCCGGCAATCTCCGCGCGTTCGGGAATGATGTTGTAAGCTTGTCCGGCGTTCAGCTTTGTGACGGAGATCACCAGGGACTCGGTGGGGTCCGTGTTGCGTGAGACTAGTGTCTGCAAGCCTAAAATGATCTGAGCTGCAACAACGACGGGGTCAATTGTCAGATGGGGAGCGGCCGCGTGACCCCCTCTGCCTTTGACCACAATATCGAACTCGTCGAGCGCGGCAAAAATCGAACCTTCGCAAATGCCGAACGCACCAACCTCCATGCCTGGCCAATTGTGCATGCCAAAGACCTGAGATATCCCGAAACGGTCCATGATCCCCTCCTGGACCATTCTTTGGCCGCCGCGGCCATCTTCCTCGGCAGGTTGGAAGATCAGGGCAACGGACCCTTTGAAGTTCCGGGTCGCGGCGAGGTATTTCGCGGCGCCAAGGAGCATTGCAGTATGCCCGTCGTGACCACACGCGTGCATCTGTCCGGACCTTTTCGACGTCCAAGGTTTGCCTGAAGCTTCGAGTATAGGCAGAGCGTCCATGTCGGCCCGCAACCCGATAGTGGGCCCATCTCCGAGTTGACCTTGGATCAACGCAACCACGCCGGTTTCAGCTATCCTGCACTCGATGTGGTTAATCCCGAAGGAAGCCAGCTTTTCCGCCACAAATGCCGCTGTGTCATTCACCCGATAGTCAAGCTCCGGATTCTCGTGCAGGTACCGGCGCCAAGTCATCGCTTCGATCTCGATCTCCTTGAACCTGTCAACGCCAACCATAGGCACGTTCCCGCATTTGAGTAATTTGGATCAGGCGCCGGTGCGTAATTAATGATCGATGCCACCGGTGTTTTCGTCAAATGCAGTTTGGATATCGTAACCATCTAGAACCGAGATAGCCCCGCGTTCAGGCCTCGGTGTTGGCGCCGGCGACTGCGACCCGATAACAAGCCGTTTGCCCTCAAATGGATAAGCTTCGGCCTTAGAGGACCAGCTGCGAAGTGCTGGCAATCATAAACTCTGGCTCTGCTGGCAACGGCCAATGGCAAAGGTCTGAGTAGGAAGAGCTGTCACCATCGCGACACTCCTCCCCCTCCCACGACCTACTTTCCAGGACTGCATGCGCTTTGCCACTCAATCCGCAAACCGCAGACCCTAGGCGGCGTGGACAAATTCGATGTTAGCAGGGTCGCTTTCCTGCGATCGGGTTGTTAGCATTGGGAATGACACTGGAAGAAGAGAGCGAACGAGCTACGTCGATGCTGATTGGCAAGGTTGTTCGCCGTGTCATGCGCCACCGCGATGGAGAGGTGGTGATCGAGTTTGAGGATGGCAGCCGATTTTTCGCGGATAGCGACAGCCCTCTCGAACTGTCCATCACCTTGGCGGAATAGTATATCCGCCTTACGGAATTTCGGACGTCGATGCGATTGACGTAGCCCAAGAGGATTGATTCAAGGCTGCTTTTTGGAGGCAGGTTTGAGCAGGGGCGATCTCACCGAAGCAGAATGGCGTGTTCTCAAGGGCTTGCTGCCCATCGACCCTGACAAACGCGGCCGAGGTAGACCTCCCAAGCAGAATCGTTCGATCATCAACGGCATTCTCTGGCGGCTCCGCTGCGGCGCTCCATGGCGGGATGTCCCGCCCAAATACGGCAGTTGGAACACCATCTATCGTCGGTTCCGACGCTGGAGCGAGGCCGGGGTCTGGGAGACCGTGGCGGTAATGCTCGCCGAGGTCATGGCGGACAGCGGCCACTACAGCATCGACAGCACCACAGTTCGCGCCCATGTCTCGGCAGCGGGCGGAAAAGGGGGACTCGTGCACCGGACGCCTTCCTTGCGGACAAGGGCTACGATGCCGATACCATTCGCGCCGATCTCGCCGAGCGGAAGATTAAACCCGTCATACCCGGCCGATCAAACCGCCGCGTGAAGATCGAGTATGACCGGGCGCTCTACAAGCAGCGGAACCGAATCGAGCGCATGTTCGGCCACCTCAAAATCAACCGGGCCATTGCCACCCGCTACGATCAATTGGCCAATAGCTTCCTCGGAATGGTCTACCTAGCCACCGCCAGATACTGGCTCAAATTTGTCCACGCCGCCTAGCATCACGCCCGATAAAGTGTTGGCGGGATTTCGCTCAGGAGTTCCGCGCCGCGCTCTGTCACGAGCACGTGTGCGCCGGCACCAAATAGGTAGCCACTTTCGCTGCACAAAATGTTTGGCATGTGCAGGGTCATGCCAGCTCGGAGTGGTTCATTTACATCGGGCTCCAGGCTTAGGTCGCCGCGCTCAGTCCAATTGATGCCAGTTTGGTATCCTGTTCGTTGGCGGAAGACGCCCTTGCGTCCAGATCGCTTCAACACCTCGCCCCCAGCAGCGTGAACGTCCGCCGGCGTAGCACCTGGTCGAATCGAGGAGACAAGGGCCGCAATGACCTCTTCAGCCAAGCCGTGCAAAGATTCGGTTTCGGGATGTTTGCCAAGGACTGCGCATCGAACCATTCCCACTGTATACCCGTGTTTCGAAGCCCCTATCTCCAGAAAGGCAGGTTCGTTGTTGCTGAGAGGATGATGGGTCGCTGGCGCATGGGGCAACTTCACTCGCTCTCCAAACAAAATGGTACCCGGCGCAAGCCCGATATCCCCAGCGGCGTTGCTGGGGTCGTTTGTTACCGCCGCAGCTAGGGCCGCTGCCATTTCGATCTCCGTAATGCCGGGACGAAGCGATTGCTGAAAGGTTCGAATTGCCACGTCAGTGAGTCGAACAGCATCGCGCATACACGCCAACTCAAGTTCTCCTTTCACTGCTGACACTGACGAGACCAGTCGGGTGACGTCAGTAATCTTCAGATCCGGGAGCTGGTCTTGGACTGCGCGCACGTCGGCGGGCGCGAGATTCCAGCAGCCAAGCTCGAAACCGACTCGCTTATTGTCCAGTCCGAGTCGACGCAATACATCGGCGCAGACCCTGCCAAAATCAGGCTGATGTGTATAGGTTTCAATTTCCTCGATGCAGCTATATGAACGTACTGCCTGCTCGTCATATTCTCGGACAACAAATATCGGGACCCGACCCGGCATCAGAATAAGAGGGAAAGGCGCGAAATATCCACCGCTCCCATCGTAGCCGCTGAGATACTTCAAGTGGCCGTGCGCCGTTACTACGATTGCGTCCAAGCCTGCCGTAGCAACCGCATCCAGCACATTGTTTTGCCGGCGCTCATACTCTGATATCGGAAACGGTACACCAGTCAGAGGAATTGCGGAGCGTGTCGTCGCCATATCTCACCTCAATCAGTGTGTCGTGGTTTGGTTGCGCAAAACGCGCGATCGCGTCCATGTTCGAAATTGAACAAAAGCTTCGCCGGCTCATGCGGGGTGACAATCCCCTTTCCTGGCGGCTAGCGTCAAATGCTGTTTTTATATCGGCTGCATCTCGCAGCGAGATGCGCATAGTGCCTTCATCGGCCGCTCAATGCAGGCAACGCTGATCTCCGACAGCTTTGTTCTCGCCAGAGGATCGCCGACAAAGGCGCCGAG